>JBPCQU010000219.1:0-19975 GCA_050997795.1 Solirubrobacteraceae bacterium
AACCGCTCGTGTAGAGGACGTACAGCGGGTGCTCGGCGTCGAGCTCCTCGGCCGGACACTCGGCGTCGGCCTTCTCCATCACGTCGTGGAACCAGACGTCGCGACCGTCGCGCATCTCGCAGTCGGCATCGGTGTGCTTGACGACGACGATGTGCTCGAGCGTCTCGACGTCGCCCATCACGGCGTCGACCTGCTGCTTGATCGGCGCGGTCTTGCCCTTGCGGCGGGCACCGTCGACGGTGATCAGCGCCTTGGCCTCAGAGAACTCCATCCGCTCCTTGACCGAGTCGGCCGAGAAGCCGCCGAAGACCACGTTGTGCGGCGCGCCAATCCGCGCGCAGGCGAGCATCGCGACGATCACCTCGGGGATCATCGGCAGGTAGATCCCGACGATGTCTCCCTTTTGGATCCCGAGATCCTTTAGCGCGTTGGCGAAGCGCTGCACATCGCCGTGGAGCTCGGCATACGTGAGCTCCCGCTCCTCGCCCTCCTCGCCGTGCCAGTGGAACGCGACGCGGTCGCCGTTGCCGGCCTCGACGTGGCGGTCCAAGCAGTTGTAGGAGGCGTTCAGCTTGCCGTCTGAGAACCACTTGTAGAACGGCGGATTGGAGTCGTCGAGATCCTGCGTCGGCTCCTTGAACCAGTGCAGCTCCTTGGCCTGCTTGACCCACCAGCCCTTCCAGTCCTTCTCGGCCTCCTCGTAGACGGACGGGTCGCTCAGCAGCGCGTGCTCCTTGAAGCCCTCCGGCGGGTCGAACGTCTCGATGTCGAGCATCTCCTCGAGCTGCTGCTCGAGGGTCTCTCCGCCTGTCGAAGCCGATGCCGTGTCTGCCATTGCAAGCCTCTCCTTCTCTCGAGAATCTGGCTTCTCGCACCCCTGCCGCCGCAGACGCCGCGTTGACTCGGCATCCGAGCTGGCCGCATGGTGCGGTTGTCTACCCCTAGTTGTACCCCAGTCCGCCCCTTAGCAGGACCTTTTTTGGCTTTGGCTAGCTTCGGCGCTTGCGCTTGCGCTTGGGCGTGCTCGCCCGGGTGCGGCCACTCACCGGTGCCGGCGCTCCCGCGGGCTGCGGCTGTGACCCACGCGAGGCGCTGGCCGACGGCTTCAGCGAGGGCTTGGGCGTCGGCGTGGCGCGCCCGGAGCCGCCCGCGGCGCGGCGCGCGCGCATCTCGGCCGACGATGGCCACGGCTCGGAGCGGCCAGAGCGCCAGGCGGGTGGGAGCCCGGTCGGCCAGCGGCCGGAGATCAGGTAGGCGAGCGCCGCGAGCCAATAGCCCTGCACGACGGGGATCTGCGTGATCTGGAACAGGACCAGCACGCCGGCGAAGATCCCCAGGTAGCCCATGAAGCGCGTCAGCAGTCCCTGGCGCATCGCGTTCAGCGACACGAGCACGAAGCCGACCGCGAGCAGCAGCGCCGCCGCCTGGCCGAGGAGCTGGAGCACCAGCAAGCCGCTCGAGTTGGTCAGCCGGTTGGCCTCCTCGTATGTCTGCGCACCGGTGGTGACGAACTCGTGCACCTTGACCGCGACGATGATCGCGTAGGCGATCCCGGTGATCGCCGCCAGCACGCCCCCGGTCACCGCGATGATCCTGACGAACGGCTTGACCTCGTCGTTACGCGCGCGCGAGCACCGATACAGGTAGTTGAGCGTCCACGCGACCGCGAGCGAGCCGATGCCGTTGATCACCGAAGCAATCAGATCGAGCGGGAAGCGCTGGTTGGCGGCGATCAGGTCGGTCGTCAGCTCGTCGACCTTGGTGTGCGGGCCGGTCAGCTGGATCGCCGAGGCGGCGACCAACAGGATCCCGGCCAGGACCGCGACTATCGCCTGGCGGTTGCGGCCGCGGGCCTCGTAGATGAGCTGCTGATCGGCGTTCATGGGGCGCCGTATGCTAGCCCCCGTGCGCAGCCGTGACCCCGACCGCGCCGCTTGCCCAGCGTGCGGCGGGGAGCTGGCCGCCTGGCTCTCGGTGCCCGCGTCAGAGCCCTCACGGGCCGGCGAGCGGTTTGCGCTTTGGCGCTGCGTGAGCTGTGGCTCGGCCGTGACGGCCGGCGAGCCCGAGCCCGAGCTGCACGACTCGGGCGCCTACCGGCCGGGCGTTCCGCGCCTGCACCGTGCCGCCCTTCCCCTCCTTAGGGTCTTCGACGACCAGCGCCTGGCGCTGCTGCGGACGCTGGCCCCGCCCGGGGCGCGGGTGCTCGACGTGGGCGCCGGTCAGGGACGGTTCGTCGCCCGAGCGCGCGCGGGCGGCTACGACGCGGCCGGGATCGAGCCCGCGGGGCGCGGGCTGCAGCGCGCGGCGATACTCGGAGCTCCGGTCACGCAGAGCACGATCGAGCAGGCCGAGATCGCGCCCGGATCGCTGGACGCGGTGACCCTCTGGCACGTACTCGAGCACCTCGTCGACCCCGGGGCGGCACTCGAGCGGATCGCCAGCTGGTGCAAGCCCGGCGGCGGCCTGCTGGTCGGAGTTCCCAACCTGGCGAGCCTGCAGGCGCAGATCGCTGGCGCACACTGGTACCACCTGGATGTCCCGCGCCACCGCACCCACTTCACGCCGGCGGGGCTGCGGACTCTGCTGGACGCCAGCGGCTTTCGCGTCGTCGGCGCTCGCCATACGCTGCTCGAGCACAACCCCTATGGGATGTGGCAGTCGGTGCTCAACCTGGTCACCGAGCACCCCTCCTACCTGTTCAACCTGCTGAAGCGAAACGCCCCCCTGCGGTCCTGGGATCTGGCGCTCACGGCGCTGGCCCTGCCGCTCGCTCCGCTGGCGGCGCTGGCCGAGCTGGCCGCCGGGCTGACCGGACGAGGGGGGACCGTAGCCGTCCTGGCGCGCCGTCACGGCTGAGCGTCGCCGGGGGCTCGTGGAGCCCGGGAGCGACGCGAGCTACCATAGCGGTATGGAAGGAAGCGGCTTCGGCGGTCTGTTCGGAGATCCCGACGATCTGCAGCGCCGGCTCGGGGAGTTCGCCGAGCAGATGCAGGGCGCGCAAAAGCTGGCTTGGGCGGACAACGCGATCAAGCTCGCCGTCGATCTGACCGTGGCCGCGATGAACCGGGCCAACATCCAGGGGACCACGGAGCAGCAGGCCGAGCAGATGCGCTCGGTGATGGCCGTGATCTTCCCCGAAGCCGTGACGCTCGTGCGCGAGGCGCGCGAGGGCCTTCAGTAGCGCTCGTCCTCAGGACCCGGCCAGCGCGCCGAGGACGAGCTCGTAGTCACCACGGTGATCGCGAACTCCGCACGCTTGGGCGGTGCACCCCGGAGTGTCGGCCTTGGGGTAGAAGTAGAGCACCACGGTCTTGTCCCGCAGCCCCGACAGCGAAACCGGGCTGCCGGCCTGGTCGGGGAGCGTGAAGTCGGGCGCGAGATCGCCAGGTTGGGGGGTCATGGCGTGACGGAATGCTACTTCAGCAGGCGCGAGAGCCGGCGGTCCTTGAGCAGCTTGCCGTCGGTCTGGCAGGTGGGGCAGTAGCACATCACATAGTCCTCGTAGAACACCGCCTCGAGCGTGTCACCGCAGCGCGGGCACGGCTCGCCGTTGCGGCGGTGCACCGCAAGCGGCATCGGCAGCTTGTCGGGGATCGGCAGCGCGACCACCTGCTCGTAGTGGGCGATCGCGTCTCCGAGCCGCGCGATCATCGCCTCGCGCAGTCGCTGCGCCTCGTCGTCTGAGAGCTCTGCGCCGCGCTTGAACGGCGACAGCCTCGCGGCGTGGAGGATCTCATCGACCCACGAGCGTCCGACGCCGGCGAGCACGCGCTGGTCACGCAGCAAGCCGTGCAGCGGCCGCGGGGCGTCGAGCAGCTCTTGCAGCGGTGGCGGATCGGGATACGCGTCGGGGCCGAGCTTGGCGAGCGCCTCATCGCGGGCCAGGCCCGGGGGGGTGAGCAACTTCACCCAGGCGGCCTGCTTGGTCCCGAACTCCCTCAAGCGCAGTTCGCGGCCGTCGTCGAGCCGGAGCAGGAGGCGCGAGGTGCGGTCGCGCAGCGAGGCGCGCGCGTCGAACAGCTGCAGCCGGCCGGCCGACATCAGGTGGATCAGCAGCGTCAACTCGCCCTCGAGCTCGACCTCGAACAGCTTCCCGCGCCGGCTCACTCCAGCGATCTGCATGCCCTCGATCGCCGACAGCGGCGGGTCGTAGGTCCGCAGCGCGTTGACGCCGGGGGCCAGCGCCGACTCGACCCGCTGGCCCGTCGTGGCCGCCGCGATCAGGCGCGCGGTGATCTCGACCTCGGGCAGCTCGGGCATCGTCGTACACGAGGTTAGTGGGGCCACTACTGGCCAATTGTTCGGGAGCGTTCAGGATCGCTTTACGCTGGCTGAGCAGACTGCCCGGCATGAGCGAGCTACTGGCAATCTTCGGGGCGGCTGACGCCGACGCCGAGCTGCTGACGCGGATCACCGCCCACCGCCCCACTCGCGTCGCGGTGCTGATCGAGGACGGCGACGCCGACCTCGCCGACGACGGCTGCGACGCCAGCGAAGCTCTCCGTGATCGCCTCGCCGAGCTGCTGTCCGCCATCGATCACCGCACCGGCGCGACCGTGGTCGGGCTCGCCGGCGAGCGCTCGCAGTTGCGCGGCCGGCGGTTTGACCACGAGCTCGCCGCCCGCGTCCCCGTAGCCGCCTGACGCCATTGCCCCGGCCGGGCGCCGGTAGTCTGCGGCGCTGAAGATGTCCGCAAGAGCCGCTCCTGACGACATCGTCGAGACCCCCGAGCAGGGCGCAGCCAACGAGCGCGTGCCGTTGCTCGTGCTCGAGCCGTTGAAAGCATTTCTCGCCGCCGGCGGCCTGCGGGCGCCGGGCGATCTGTCGGCGACTCCGATCGGTGAGGGCCACTCGAACGTCACCTACTCGCTGAGCACGGGGGTCGTGCTGCGACGCCCGCCCCGCGGCCCGCTGCCCCCGAGCGCGCACGACGTGCTGCGCGAGGCGCGGCTGCTGGGTGCGCTCGAGGATACCCCCGTACGAACCCCCCGCGTGCTCGCCGTTTGCAAGGACGAGGCCGTGATCGGCGCGCCGTTCTACGTCATGGAGGAGATAGACGGTGACGTGATCACCGACGCGGTACCGGCACCGCTCGACAACTCCGAGCAGCGCGGGCAGATCGCCGACGAGCTGATCGACGCGCTCGTCGAACTGCACGCCGTCGACTGGGACACGATCGGGCTCGAGGGGTTCGGCAAGCCGACCGGCTACCTGGAGCGCCAGCTTCGCCGCTTCAACGGACTCTGGGAGCACAACCGGACCAGGGAAATCGAAGAGTTCGAGCAGGTCAGCGAATGGCTTGCGGCCAACCTCCCGCAGTCACCACCGGCGACGATCGTCCACGGCGACTACCGGCTGGGCAACACGATGCTCGCCCACGGCGCCCCCGCGCGGCTGATCGCGATCTTCGACTGGGAGATGGCGACGATCGGTGACCCGCTCGCCGACGTCGGCTACATGATGCTCCACTGGACGCAGGCCGGCGACCGCCAGAACCGCAAGTTCAACCTCCAGAGTGTCACCGCGCAGCCCGGCTTCCCCACCCGTCAGGAGCTGGTGGAGCGCTACGAGCAGCGCTCGGGGCGCTCGATGCAGGCGCTCGATTGGTACGTCACGCTCGCGCTCTGGAAGGCCGTCGCGTTCATGGAGGGCAATTACAAGCGGGCGATCACCGGCGCGACCGACGACCCGTATCTGAAGTCGTTCGGCGACGGCGTCGTCGAGCTCGCGCAACGTGCGCTCGAAGTCACCCGGCATGGCTTCTAGTCATCGCGGCCTGCTGGTCGATTGGGGCGGGGTCATGACCAGCAACGTGTTCGACGCCTTCAAGGCCTTCTGCGTCGGCGAGGGCCTGTCGCCCGAGACGGTCGGAGAGCACTTCCGCAGCGACGAGCACAGCCGCGAGCTGCTGATCGGGCTCGAGACCGGCGCGCTGTCCGAAGAGGAGTTCGAACCGCACTTGGCGGCCGTCCTGGGGGTCTCGGCCACCGGCCTGATCGACCGGATGTTCGCCGGCGGCCAGGCCGACGACGCGATGCTCGGCGCGGTGCGCCGCGCGCGGGGCGCGGGCGTCCGCACCGGCTTGATTTCCAACTCGTGGGGAACGCGACGCTATGACCGGGCGCTGCTGGCCGAGCTGTTCGACGGGGTGGTGATCTCGGGCGAGGTCGGAATCCGAAAGCCGACGCGAGAGGTCTACTTGCTGGGAGCGCAGGCGGTCGGGCTGGCGCCCGCCGAGTGCGTGTTCGTCGATGACTTGCCCTTCAACGTCAAGCCCGCTGCGGAGCTCGGCATGGCGACGGTCCATCACACGGACGCTGCGGCGACCATCGGCGAGCTCGAGCGGCTGCTGGGCGTGGAGCTGCGATGAGGCGCATGAGCACGGCCGGGTTGCTGCTCGCCTTCGTGCTCGCCGGCTGCGGCAACAGCTCGCTGTCGGCGGGACAGCTCCGCACCGCCGCGCGGCGGATCTGCGCGGTGGCGCAGCGGCAGACCGAGCGGATCCCGACCCCTACGGAGCCAAGCCAGGGAGCGGGCTACCTGCGGCGCGGCGTCGCCGCGCTCGCGCCGGAAGTCGCCGCGCTGCGCCGGCTGACCCCCCCGAGCGACCTCGCCAGCGGCTATCGCGATGCGCTAACCGACACGGGCGCCGAAGTCCAGGCGCTGCGCAGGGCGCTGAATGGGCTCCGCGCGGGCAATGACCCGGTGGTCGCGATCAAGACCCTCCAGCAGGAGCTGGCGCCGCTCGAGCCGCGCGCCGAGGGAGCCTGGCGATCGCTGGACATCGCCGCCTGTGTCGGCGCCTGATCGGTGGGACCCAGTGACTCGCGGGGGGCGGATCAGTCGCGCGAGCCGCGGCCGTAGAGGAGCTTGAAGAAGCGGCGCAGGAGCATCGTCTGGCGCGCCTTGTAGGGGAACATGAACGGCTCGCGCTTGAGCGCGCGCCGGGTGACCAGCAATGACTGGACCTTGGTGTACTTGCGGATTCCCGCCGAACCGTGGCGCGTGCCGAGCCCCGACGTCTTCCAGCCCCCCATCGGCAGGTTCAGCGCGGTGTAGTTGATCTGGGCGTCGTTGACGCACACGACTCCGGCCTCGATCCGCCGTGCGAGCGCCTCGCCACGGTCGACGTCTCGAGTCCAGACGCTCGCCTGCAGGCCGTAGTTCGAGTCGTTGGCGAGCCGCACCCCCTCCTCGGCGTCTGAGATCTTCATGATCGGCAGCGTCGGGCCGAACGTCTCCTCCCGCATGCACTTCATCGAGTGGTCGACGTCGACCAGCACCGTCGGCTCGAAGAACCTTCCCGGGCCGGAGACCTGATGGCCGCCGGTCAGGACCTTGGCGCCCTTCTGGACCGCGTCACGCACGTGCTCGTCGACGATCTCGATCTGGGGCGGGAAGATGACGGCGCCGACATCGACAGTCCCGACCCCGGTGGGGACGCCCTGTCGCAGCCCGCGTACGTTGTCGGTCACCTTCTGGACGAACTCGTCGTAGACGGGCTCCTCGACGTAGCAGCGCTCGACCGAGATGCAGACCTGTCCGCCGTTGTTCATCGAATAGAACGCGGCGGCGTTGGCCGCGCGCTCGAGGTTGGCATCGGCACAGACGATCATCGGGTCCTTGCCGCCGAGCTCGAGATAGCACGGGACCAGCGCGTCGGCGGCGGCCCTCATGACCGCCTGGCCGGTGGCGCTCGAGCCGGTGAACATCACGCAGTCCACCTGCGCGATCAGCGCCGCTCCGGTCGACCCGTCCCCCGTCGCCACCTGAAATACGTTGTCGGGCAGGCCGCATTCGCGCAGCATGTCGGCGATCAGCAGCGAGCTCAGCGGCGTGACCTCGCTCGGCTTGAGGATCACCGTGTTGCCCGCCATCAGGGCCGGGATGCAGTCACCGAACGAATTGGCGATCGGATAGTTCCACGGACCGATCACGCCGACCAGCCCCACCGGGGCGTAGCGGATGATCAGCTTCTTGCCGGCCGCGACGGGGTTGTTCCAGGACGGCACGCGCTCGTCGGCCAGGTACTTCGGACCCTCCTTGGCCCAGAACCCGAGTGCCGAGACCGTGTAGCCCAGATCGGCGAGCTGAGCATCCTCATACGTCTTGCCGGTCTCCGAGACGACCGTGTCGAGCACGCGCTCAGAGTTGTCGAGCATCCACTTCTGGGCCCGGCGCATGATCCGAGCGCGACCCTCGAAGCCGATCGCCTCCCACTGGGGCTGCGCCTCGCGCGCCCGCGCAGCCAACTCCTTCAGCTCGTCGGCGCCGAGCACCGGGATCGTCGTGATCAGCTGCCCGGTGGCCGGGTTCTCAACCCCGATCGTGCCCGTGGGCGCTCCATTGGGATGACTGGTCTGGGGCTGCGCAACACTCGCCATCGTGCTCCTCTGCCGCTCTCGTCGGAAGGCCAAGGCTACCCGAGGGCGGGTGACCTAGCTCGGGTCGAGCTCGATCGACTCGATCTTGGGAGGGTCGACGGGGCGGTCCTGGGACCCGGTCGGCAGCGATTCGATCGCGTCGACAGCGTCCATCCCGGCGCTCACACGGCCGAACACCGTGTGCTTGCCGTCGAGCCAGGGTGCGCTGTCGGCGGTCACGATGAAGAACTGCGAGCCGTTGGTGTTCGGCCCGGAGTTGGCCATCGCGAGCGCCCCGCGGACCACCTTGTGCTGGTTGAACTCGTCCTCGAACTCGTAGCCAGGCCCGCCCGTGCCGGTGCCCTGCGGGCAGCCGCCCTGGATCATGAAGTCCGGGATCACGCGGTGGAAGATGATTCCGTCGTAGAAGCCGTCCCCGGCGAGCTTGCGGAAGTTGGCCACCGTCTTTGGCGCGTCGTCGTCGTAGAGCTCGAGCGCGATCGTGCCGAGCGTGGTGTTCATGTTGGCTGTGGTCATGGGACCCAGCCTACTTCGCGAGCTCGAGGCGCAGCACGTGGCCGCGGACCTCGGTTCCGCCGGTCCGCTCGATCACGCGCGCAGCCTCCTGCTCGGGAACCTCCACGAACGCGAAACGCTCTAGCACGCGCACGTTGCGCACCGCTTCCCCGTCGAGCTGGGTGGCGGCCGTGATCGCGTGGATGATGTCCGACGGCTCGAGACCCGCGGCGCGGCCGCCGGAGACGATCAGCTTGCGCGCCGGGCCGCCGCCGTTGGGCGACACGCGGGGCTTGGAGTGCCGGCGCGGCGGCGCCTTGGCCGCCATCGGCGCCACGCGCGCGTCCTTGACCCACGGTGAGAGCTTGACCCCCGCGTGGCGTTCGATCGCCAGGATCTCGCGCTGCTGGCGGGGCTCGAAGAAGGTGATCGCGCGGCCGCTGCGCCCCACTCGGCCGGTGCGCCCGATCCGGTGCACGTACATGTCGGGCGAGGTCGGCACGTCGACGTTCACAACGTGCGAGATGCCGGAGATGTCGAGGCCGCGGGCCGCGACGTCGGTGGCCACGAGCAGCGGCAGGCGGCCCTCCTTGAACGAGATCATGACCCCGTCACGGGCGCCCTGGGTCATGTCGCCGTGTAGCGCACGGACATTCATTCCGCGGTCGCGGAGCGTCCGGTAGAGCTGATCGCAGCGGATCTTGGTCCGCACGAACACCAGCGCCTGCTCGGGGCGCTCGGCCTCGAGCACGCCGACCAGCGCGTCGGGCTTGTCCCGGGGGGACACCTCGAGCGCGAACTGCTCGACGGTGTCGACCGTCAGCGTGTCGGTCTTGACCTTGACCGTCACCGGGTCATACAGGTACTGGTCGGCGAGACGGCGGATCTCGGGCGGCATCGTCGCCGAGAAGAGCGCCGTCTGGCGGCTCGACGGCGTCAGCGCCAGGATCCTCTCCACGTCCTCGAGGAAGCCCAGGTCGAGCATCTCGTCGGCCTCGTCGAGCACGACGAAGCGACACGAGTGGAGCATCAGCGAGTGGCGCGAGATCAGATCCTTGACGCGTCCGACCGTCCCCACGACGATCTGTCCGCCGGCCCGCAGCTGCGCCTGCTGGCTGCGGATCGGGGCGCCCCCGAACACCGCGACGACGTCGACCCCCTTGCGCTTGCCGTACGCGCGCAGCGCCTGCGTGACCTGAATGCAGAGCTCGCGGGTCGGGGTCAGGACCAGCCCCTGGACGTCGTTCTCGGACGCGTCGACGTACTGGAGCATCGGGAGCCCAAAGGCGGCGGTCTTGCCGGATCCGGTCTGCGCCTGGCCGATCACGTCGAGACCCTCGAGCAGCGGCGGGATCCCCTGCTCCTGGATCGGGCTCGGCGATTCGTAGCCGACGTCGTGCACGGCGCTCAAGAGGTCCGCGGCGAGGCCGAGGTCGGCAAACGTGGTCATGGCGGTGGAAGATAGACGGCCCGGGCGGTTGACCGTGCGGCCCCCCGACCGTGCGTAGCCGGTTGCTATTTTTAGCCGCCGAATGATTCGGTACCTCACGATCGCGCAGGGCACACGGTGACGGACACCGAGGGCTCGGTGCGCATCGACGCCCACGTGTGGCGCGTCAGCGCCGTCGTGATCATCGGCTCGATCATGTCGATCCTCGACACGACGATCGTCAACGTCGCGCTGGCGACGCTCGGACGCGAGCTGCATTCGACGATCGCCGAGATCCAGTGGGTCGTGACCGGCTACATGCTGTCGCTCGCCGCGGTGATCCCGATCACCGGCTGGGCGGCCCGGCGCTTCGGCGCCAAGCGCGTGTACCTGGTCTCGCTGGTGCTGTTCACCGCCGGCTCCGCGCTCTGCGGGCTGGCCACGTCGACCACCGAGCTGATCGTCTTCCGCGTCCTGCAGGGAGTCGGCGGCGGGATGATCCTGCCGATCGGCCAGCTGATGATGGCCGAGGCCGCCGGCCCCAAGCGGATGGGGCGCGTGATGAGCATCGTCGCCGTGCCCGCGATGCTGGCGCCGATCCTCGGCCCGACGATCGGCGGCCTGATCCTCGACAACGCGAGCTGGCAATGGATCTTCTACGTCAACCTCCCAATCGGCGTGATCGCGGTGATCGCGGCTCTGCGCGTGCTGCCGCGGATCAAGCCCGGGCGGGCCGACCGGCTCGACGTCCGCGGCCTGGCGCTGATGGCCACCGGACTGCCGCTGATGACCTACGGGTTGGCCGAGATCGGAATCACCGCCAGCTTCACCGCGGTCAAGGTGGTCGTCCCGCTGCTGCTCGGGCTCGCGCTCGTGGCCCTGTTCGCGCGCCACGCGCTGCGGGTGCCAAAGCCGCTGCTTGACCTGCGGCTGTACCGCCGGCCGACGTTCTCCTCGGCCTCGATCGCGATGTTCTGCCTCGGCGCGGCGCTGTTCGGGGGCATGATCCTGCTGCCCCTCTACTGGCAGGGTATCCGTCATGAGAGCGTCGTCGACACGGGCCTGCTGACCGCGCCACAAGGACTCGGGGCCGCGCTCGTGATGCCGATCGCGGGCCGGCTGGCCGACCGGATGGGCGGCGGACCGCTGGCGCTGTTCGGCGTCACCCTGACCACGGTCGCGACAGTGCCGTTCGGCCTGATCGGCGCCCACACCTCGATCCTGTGGCTGTCGGTGGCGATGTTCGTGCGCGGCACCGGGATCGGGTTTGCCTTCATGCCCGCGATGGCGGCGGCGTTCGCATCGCTCGAGCGCTCCGAGCTCGCCCACGCGACGCCGCAGCTGAACGTGTTGCAGCGCGTGGGCGGCTCGATCGGAACCGCGATCCTGGCCGTTGTGCTGCAGCGCGCGCTCACCGGCGCGCACACCGTCGGTGCCGCGGCGTCGGCCTACGGCACCGCGTTCTGGGCCTCGGCGGTCCTGTCGGCGCTGGCGATCGTGCCGTGCATCGTGCTCCTGCGCGCCGAGCTCGCAGCCCGGCGGGCGGGGCGCGCCGCGGCGGGGGACAAAGCGCTCGCCGAGGCGGTCGCGGCGTGACTGAGCCGCTCGCCGCCGAGCCCACCCTGTCCGAGCCGCTGGCTCGGCTGGCCCAGTCGTTCAAGGCCACGCTCGGCGCCGTGCGGCGTCTGCGCGGGCGCGAGACACAGCACCTCGACAAGCTCAGCCACGCGCAGTACGGGCTCCTGTTCGGGCTCGCCGCCGAGCGCGAGCTGTCGGCCAGCAAGCTGGCCTACGTCGCCGACCTGGCCCCCGCCACCGTTACCCAGATGCTCGACCACCTGGAGGCGGTGCAGCTCGTCCGACGGGTGCGCTCCGCGCTCGACAAGCGCGTGGTGCTCGTCTCGCTGACCGAGCGCGGGCGCGCGCTGGTGGAAGATCGGCGCTCGATGCTCGAGGGTCGCTGGGAGGCGGCGATGGTGGAGTTCAGCGACGACGAGCTGCTGAGCGCCGCCGCGGTGCTGGACCGCCTCCGGGACCTGTTCGAGGCCCTCGAGCGCGAATAACGCTAGAAGCTGGCCACGCCGTCCAGGTGCGGCTTGTCGCGCTCTGCGTCGCGAACCCCGAAGCGGATCTCGCTGCTGTCACGACCCTCGGCGTACTCAACCGTCGCCGGGAGCAGGATCGGGCGCTTGAACGCGACATCGACCGTGCAGGCGCCGGGCAGCTCGGGACCGAGTGCGGCCAGGCAGCGGGCCTTGGTCCACATGCCGTGGGCGATCGCCGACCGGAAGCCGAACAGCCGCGCCGTCAGGGGATGTACGTGGATCGGGTTGAGGTCACCCGAGACCGCGCCGTAGCGACGACCGAGGTCGCCCGGCAGGCGCCAGGTCGCGCTCGCCGGCAGCGCCTTGCTCGACGGCGGGCTGGGGGCAGCGGCGCTCGGGCGCGCCGGCGGCTCGGAGCCCGAGGTCAAGGGCTCCGCGGAGCCGCCGTCCGCGCCCCGGCGGAGGTTGGTCGAGAGCTCCTCCCAGACGAGCTCCTCACCGACCCGCGCCTCGGAGCGGATCCCGAACTGGACCCCGCGCGGGTGGGACTCGAGCGGCGTTGCCCAGACGCGCAGGGAAAGACGCTCGCGCGCTCCGATCGGACGGTGCTGGACGATCCGGTTTGCGATGTGGACCAGGCCGATCGCTCCGAACGGGAAGCGCCCGTCGGTCATCAGCGCCAAGTGCAAGGGGAAACACAGCATGTGGGGGTAGGTGGGCGGCAGCGTGTCGCCTAGTGAGAACGAGCACACGCGGTCATACCTCGCCAGGCGGTCGAGGTCGGTCTCCACGTCTGAAAGCTTCAGCACCAGGTCGGGGATCTCGTCGGCGCCGCCGCCGAGGAAGGGCAGCCGTGACGCGCCGGGGATCATCGCCGCGCCGGCAAGCGCGAACATCGGAAGCATCGACGGGGTGCTCGAGAGCTCGCGCTCGGTCATCGTCACGCCCCCAGGAGGCTCTGCCCGCAGACCCGGAGGACGTTGCCGGTGACCCCCGCCGACGCCGGGCTGGCGTACCAAGCGATCGTCTCGGCGACGTCGACCGGCAGACCTCCCTGCGAGAGGCTGTTCATGCGCCGGCCCGCCTCACGGATCGCGATCGGCATCGCCGCCGTCATCTGCGTCTCGATGAACCCCGGCGCCACCGCATTGATCGTGACGCCGCGCTTTCGCAGCGTCGGCGCCCACTCCTGGACGACCCCGATCACGCCGGCCTTGGAGGTCGAGTAGTTGGTCTGACCCGCGTTGCCCGCGATGCCGCTGATCGAGGAGACGCAGACGATGCGTCCGTTCTCGCGCACCGCCTCGCGGGCGAACAGCTCCTTGTCGACCCGTTGCGGCGCGCTCAGGTTGATCGAGGTGACCGTGCGCCAGAGGTCCTCGCTCATGCGCCCGAGCGTCTTGTCGCGGGTCACGCCGGCGTTGTGGACCACGACGTCGACGCCACCGTGGAACTCGAGCAGGTGGCTGACGATCTCGGCCGGCGCTTCGGGGCTGGTGATGTCGACGGCGAGCACCGAGCCCCCGAGCTTGGCCATGCCCGCGGTTAGCTCCTGGCTCATCGCCGGCACGTCGAGCCCGATGACGTGGGCGCCGTCGCGCGCGAGCACCTCGGCGATCGCGGCTCCGATCCCGCGCGCGGCGCCGGTCACGAGCGCGAACTTCCCGCTCAGCGGCCTCTCCCAGTCGAGCGGGGCGGGCGCGGCGACCGGGACCCCGATCCGCACCACCTGGCCTGAGACGTACGCGGACTTCGGCGAGAGAAAGAAACGCAGCGTGGACTCGAGGCCGCTTTCGGCCTCGGGCGCCACGTAGACGAGCTGTGCGGTGGCGCCCTTCTTGGCCTCCTTGCCGACCGCGCGCACGAGCCCTTCGAGCGCGCGCTGCGCGATCGCCTCGGGCGGCGAGGGGCAGTCCTCGGGCGCCGTGCCGAGCACGATCACCCGACCGCCGGTCAGCACTCGCCGGATCGCGGGGTGCAGGAAGGCCCACGCCCAGACGAGCTCCTCGCTCGAACCGATCCCGGTCGCGTCGAGCACGAGCGCCTTGAACCGCCGGTCTTCGGGAGCGGCGTCGGGGTTCCAGATCGCGGCCTGCAGCCCCGCGTCCGCCGCCGCGGTCCGAAGCTCGGAGTCCATCGCCGTGAAGACCTCGGCGTCGATTGACCGCAGCGCGGCCGCGAGCGCGCGGGCAAGCCGCGAGGCGGGCGCCGCGCCGAGCAGGACCGGCCCGGCGATCACCGGCTGGCCGGGCTCGTAGCGCTCGAGCGTGGGCGGGTTTGGCAGACCGATCTGCCTGGAGACGATCCGCCCGACCGGCGTGTTGACGAGCTGCTGGTAGCGGTCGGTCATTCGCCGTCTCCTGGCCGGACCGCTTCCATGATCGCCGTCACCCCGAGCCCACCGGCGGCGCAGATCGAGATCACGCCCCGGGCGGGCGGGCCCTGCTTCTTCTCGCTCAGGGCCTTGGCGAGCGTCGCGACAATCCGGCCGCCGGTAGCGCCGAACGGATGGCCGGCGCCGAGCGAGCCGCCGTGCACGTTCAGGCGGTCGCGATCGATCGCGCCGAGTGGCTCCTCGAGCCCCAGACGCTCGCGGCAGAAGACGGGGTCCTCCCAGGCCTTGAGCGTGCACAGCACCTGGGCCGCGAACGCTTCGTGGATCTCGTAGAAGTCGAACTCCCCGAGTCCGACACCCGCGCGGGACAGCATTCTGGGTATCGCATAGGCGGGCGCCATCAGCAGCCCTTCGCGCTTGTGGACGTGATCGATGGCCGCGGTCTGCGCCTCGGTTATGTACGCCTGCACGGGGATTCCGCGCGCCGCGGCCCACTCCTCGCTGGCCAGCAGCACGGCCGAGGCGCCGTCACTGAGGGGGGTCGAGTTGCCGGCCGTCATCGTCCCCTGCGGTCCGCCGAACACCGGCTTGAGCCTGGCGAGCTTCTCGAGACTGGAATCGGGGCGCAGGTTCTGGTCGCGCTCGAGGCCGAGGTATGGGACCACCAGGTCGTCCAGCCACCCGGTGTCGTAGGCGGCGGCGAGCTTGTGGTGGCTCGCGACCGCGAGCTGATCCTGCTCCTCGCGCCCGATCCCCCACTCGGTGGCCATGATCGCCGCGTGCTCGCCCATCGAGAGACCGGTGCGAGGCTCGGCGTTGCGCGGGATCTCGGGGACGAGCTGCTGCGGGCGGAGCCGGGACAGCGCGCGCAGTCGCGCCGAGTTGGACTTGGCCCGGTTGAGATCGAGCAGCACCTGGCGGAGGTCCTCGCCGAGCGCCAGCGGCGCGTCAGAGGTCGTATCGACGCCGCCGGCGACCCCGGAGTCGATCTGGCCGAGGGCGATCTTGTTGGCGACCAAGATGGTGGCCTCGAGCCCCGTGCCGCATGCCTGCTGGACGTCATAGGCCGGCGTCTCGGGCGCCAACTGCGAGCCGAGCACGGTCTCACGAGTCAGATTGAAATCACGGCTGTGCTTGAGCACCGCCCCGGCCGCGACTTCACCGAGCACCTCGCGCTCGAGGCCGAACGCCCTGACGAGCGCGTCGAGCGTCGCGGCCAGCATGTCCTGGTTGGATGCCTTCGCGTACGGTCCGTTCTGGCGGGCGAAGGGGATCCGGCTGCCGCCGAGGACGGCCACGCGGCGGGCGCTTGCGTTCATCTCGTGCCGTGCTCCTGGTCTGAATCGGACTTGTTACGGCACCGTAGCTTAATCGCTTACGGCGGTGTAGCTACTCCCCCGCCTTGGTGGCGGTGGTCAAGGCACCGCCGGCGGTCGCGCGGCGCACGAGCCCCGGCGCGAGCGTCCGCAGCGCCGCGGCGATCCAGTAGTAGCGCGGCACGTAGCGCTCGGCGCGTCCCCCCGGTCCGGCCTGCAGGATCGCCTCGGCGACCAGCTCCGGCGCAGACACCAGCCACCGCGTCGGCGCCCGCGCGAGCAGCTCAGAGGCCGGGAAGCCCTCGGTCTTGACGAACCCGGGCAACACCAGCCCGACGTGAACGCGGTGCTCGCGCTCCTCGGCGTGCAGCGCGTCGCTCCAGCCGGCGAGCGCGAACTTGGCCGCCGAGTAGGCGCCCGACCTCGGGCGCGAGACCCGGCTTGCGGTACTGGCGACGTTGACGATCGAGACCCGGCGCCCGTCCGCGGCCGCGGTCGCCCGTAGCAGCGGCAGCAGCGCCTCGGTCAGGCGAACCGGCGCCTCGAAGTCGAGCTTCATGTGGCGCTCGACGTCCGCCCACCCCGTGTCGCCGAAGCTCCCGCGCCAGGAGGCGCCGGCGTTGTTGACCAGCATGTGGAGCTCGCCGTGCTCGCGCGCCACCGCCTCGAGCACGCGCGCGGGTGCGTCCTCGTCGGTCAGGTCCACCGCCACCGCGGACGCCTTGGCCGGTCCGCCGAGCTCGGCCACCAGCCGCTCGAGACGGTCACCGCGACGAGCCACGAGGACCAGCCGGGCGTCGGGCTGGCGGGCCATGCGTCGCGCGGTCGCCTCCCCGATCCCGCTCGAGGCGCCGGTGATGAGCGCGACGAAAGCCATCTGGCGCCGACAGCCTACCGCCGGCTGGCCCGGACCGGCCTACCGCCGCTCTGCGGACCCGCCTACCGCCGCGCTGCGGGATCCGCCGGCCGCTGTCCCTTGCACCGGAACGTGGTCGGATAGCGTTTGCCCAGCGTGAGCAAGAGCACGATCGCCCTGATCTCGGTCCCGTTCGTGACGGGGGCGGGCGGCGAAGATGGGCAGCCTCGCGGTCGACAGCGGGACCTCCAAGATCGGCACGCCGAGCGAGATCTTCAAGAAGCTCGACCCCCACAAGATCGCCCAGCAGATCGTCATCTCGACTCGCGAGAACATCCGCGAGAGCGTCGACCGGATCATGGAGCGCGAGCAGCCACGGCCGTGGCACGACCTCCCGCCTCAGCTCAACCAACCGGGTGTTCCTCGACATGGGCCAGCGCGAGCTCGAGTTCATCCAGAACTTCGGCTTCTTGTGCGGCTTCGTGCTCGGGATCCCGGAGGCGCTGTCACACAACTGAGTCGGGGCGTCGGTCGTGAGCCAGGCTCGCATTGACGCGCACCGCGAGCTCGAGCTCGAAGCGCCCCTGAGGAGTCTCGAGCGCGTCACCGAGAAGCTCGTTCAGCTTGGCGACCCGGTAGCGGACGGTCTGTGGGTGGACGTGGAGGTCGGCCGCGATCTGCGGCGTGCGGCGCTGGTGGTTCAGCCACGCCGCGAGCGTCTCGAGCAGCCGCGCCCGCTGCGCCGGCGCGAGGCCGTAGAGCGGCGCCAGGCGCGCGAGCATGAGCTCGCGGGCCATCTCGCGGTCCTGGAGCACGATCACGCTCGCGAGGTGATCGCTGGTCCGCGGCGGCGTGCCGCCGGGGATCGCGCCCTCGCGGACGAGCTCGAGCGTCGTGCGCGCCCAGCGCAGCGAGCGGTGCGCCTCGGACGGCGCGACGGTGGGGCCGAGCGCGGCCGGCTGCTGATGCAGCGCCCGCGCGAGCGCCGCTTGGCGGCCGGGCCCGTCGGGGTCGGGGAGCACGAGCCACGCGCCGGCGGCGTCGGCGCCCGCGAGCGCGTCGATGTCGAGGCGTCGCGTCACGGCGATCGGGCTGTCGGCGGCCAGCGCCAGCACGGCGAGCGTCCTCGGCAGCGGCCAGCGCGCCAGCTCCGCGGCGCGCTGCACCGCCTCGGCGTCTTGCCCGGCTGGGTCCAGGAGCGCCTGGGCGAGGCGCCGGCGGCGACGCTCGCGCTCGCCGGCCTCGTCTGACTGCATCCTCAGGTAGCCCTCGACGACGTCGGTCGCGAGCTCATCGCAGTAGGTGAAGATGGCTTCGGCGAGGGCGATCGCGACCTCGGCCGAGACCCCGGCGCGAATCGACAGGTCCGCGGCTCCCCGCCAGGCGGCCCGGGTTCCGGTCCTGAATGCCGCGCGCAGATCGTCGAGACTTCGCCCGGCCTGGAACTCGGCCTCGCCGAGCCGCCGCCACAGCTCGTCGGTCTCGCCCGCCGGTCGCTGGCCGCGCTGGACGGCGTCGAGAAACGAGCGGATTGCCTGCTCGATTCCCAGCCTGATCCCGATCCCCTCGGGCGCGTCCAGGACCTCCCCGTAGACCGGGCTGGTGGCGCGAACGGCGTTTACGATCACCTCGACGAGCGAGGAGAGCTCGGACCGGACAGCGGCGATCGTCTCGGCGGGGAGCGGCTCAGCTCTCCAGGAATCGACGTCCATTGTCAGATTGTGACAAGGCAAGGCGCGAAAGACGTTGCGCGAGGGGGAGAATCGACGCTCTGTTTAGGCGTAACGTGGGCGAGCAGACGATGAGCGCCGCCGCCCGCCGCCGCAGTATCACCCAGACCCACGAGCGCATCGCGCAGCTTGGGTGGGAGCCGTCCTACCACGAGCCCGTCGTGCGCTACCCGACGCGCTACCGGTTCCCAAACCAGGCCAAGGACCCGATGCGCCACATCATGCGCGAGTACCTGCCGATGGAGCTCGAGAAGGACGAGCGCGTGTACGGCGGCCACGACGCCGCGCTGCGCGCCGATATGCCGAACAAAGCGCATGAGCGCTGGCTGGAGATCCTCAAGCCGTTCATCGTGATCACCAACTACGCCGAAGTGGCGGCCGGGCGCTGCATGTCGATGCTGATGAGCGCGGTCCCCAACAACGAGTTGCGCAACGGCTACCACGTCCAGTTCGTCGACGAGATCCGCCACACCGGGCTGCAGATGGCGCTCGCGCGCTGGTACGCCAAGAACGTCCCCGACCCCGCCGGCTGGCACCTCGGTCCGAAGGCGTTCTCGGGCTCGGTGCTCACCAACCCGGGGCTGAACATGCTCTCGCACTTCATCGTCGGAGATCCGATCCAGTGCGCGTTCACGCTCCAGGTCGTGGCCGAGACGGCGTTCACCAACATCGTGTTCGTCGCCACCCCGGACGTCGCGGCCCGCAACGGCGACTTCACCCTGCCGACCACCTACCTCTCGGTTCAGTCCGACGAGGCGCGCCACATCTCCAACGGCTACGCGACGCTGCTGACCGTGCTCCAGGATGACCACAACGCGCCGCTGATCGAACGCGACCTGCAGCAGGCGTTCTGGATCAACCACGCGTTCATCGACGTGTTCTCGGCGGTGGTGATCGAGTACTTCTCGCGTGACCGCTCTGACCCGGAGTCGTTCCTGGACAAGTGGGATCGCTGGGTTCGCGACGATTGGCACCGCGCGTACATCATGAAGCTCTCAAAGCTCGGCCTCGACATCCCGCCGGACATGTTCGAGCGCGCGCGCGAGCGACTGGTGAACGGGCTTCACCACCGCCACGCGATCCTCGCCTTTGCCGGCTGGCCGCTGTCCTTCTGGCGCTTCGATCCGCTCGATGAGCGCGACTTCGAGTGGTTCGAGTGCAAGTACCCGGGCTGGTACGCGCAGTACGGAGCGTTCTGGGAGGCATTTCGCGCCGGCGTCGATCCCGGCGCCGGCTTCCTGCCGCTGGACTTCATCAACATGGCGCCGCCGTTCTGCTGGACCTGCCAGGGCCTGTGTGTGAGTGAGAGCGACCGCCGCCACCGGGTGGTGGGGAACCGGACGCGGTTCTACTGCTCGAAGGAGTGCCGCTGGCTGGACGAGTCA
>JBPCQU010000293.1:0-9271 GCA_050997795.1 Solirubrobacteraceae bacterium
GCGACGCCTCGATGAGCTGGTGGCGATCGGGCGGCCGGTCGCGATCGGTACCTCGCGCAAGAGCTTTCTCGGCCGGATCACCGCCAAGCCGGTGGAGGATCGGATCGCCGCGACGATCGCCACCAACCTACTCGCCTTCGAGCGCGGAGCACGCGTGTTCCGAGTCCACGACGCCGGCCCGATTTATGACGCGCTGGCGATCGCGGCTGCTACGGTCAAGCGCCCATGGCCGACCACGACGCCGACGAGTTCGACGACCTCGACGACGTAGACGAGGACGACGAGGACCGCTCCGAGCCCGAGGTCACGATCGAGATCAGCGGCCTGTCGCTGTTCACGCATGTAGGGGTCAGCGCCGCCGAGAGAGAAGTGGGACAACGTCTGCTGTTGGACTTGCGGCTCGACGTCGGCGAATGCGACGCCACGATCACCGACCGGATCGAGGACACGGTCGACTACGGGCAGGTGTGCGAGCTGGCGAACCTGGTCGCCCAGCAGCGCTCCTACAAGACGCTCGAGCGACTCTGCGGCGCGATCGCGCAGCGGCTACTCGACGAGTACGACGCGGGCGCGGTGTGGGTCAAGGCCGCCAAGCCCGAGCCGCCGCTGGCGCTGCCCGTCGGCGAGGTCTCGGTCGAGGTGTGGCGCGAGGCGGACGCCTGAGTGAGCGAGCTGGGCTGGCTGGGGCTCGGCTCCAACATCGGCGATCGGCGCTCGTACCTGCAAGCGGCTGTCGCGGCGCTGCCCGAGCACGGGATCGGCGTGCTCGCCTCCTCGGCGGTGTATGAGACCGAGCCGGTAGGCCTGGTGCTCGAGCAGCGTGACTTCTTCAACGCCTGCGTGCGGATCGAGACCGAGCTCGATCCCGAGGCCCTGCTCGATGCCTGCAAGGAGGTCGAGCGGGAGGTTGGGCGCGAGGCCGGTGGCCCGCGCCACGGTCCGCGGATGATCGACCTCGACGTGCTCCTGCTGGGCGAGCTCGAGTACAGCTCGCCGCGGCTGACGCTGCCCCACCGTGACCTGCTTTCGCGGCGCTTCGTGCTCGTGCCGCTGGTGGAGCTGGATCCCGAGCTGGCACTGCCGTCGGGCGAGCGGCTGGCCGACAAGCTGCACGCGCTGAACCGATCCCCGCCCACCCCGGCGGTCCGCCGCGCGGGGCCCGCGCTGGTGTAATTGCGCGATGCTGCTCGTCGTCGATGTCGGCAACACCCAGACCCACTTCGGGGTCTACCGCGACGGCGAGGACGTCGTCACCGAGGACTGGCGCTTTGCCACCGTGCTGGAGTCGACCCGCGATGAGCTCGGCGCCGCCCTGTCCAACCTGCTGGCGCTGCGCGGGCTGGGCTTCGATGACATCGACCGCTCGATCGTCTCCTCCACGGTCCCCCAGCTGCCCGATCAATGGACGGCGATGGCCGAGCGCTATCTGGGTCACACGATGCTGGTGGTCGGCCCCTCGATTCGCACCGGGATGCCGATCCGGATCGACAACCCGCACGAGGTCGGGGCCGACCGGCTAGTCAACGCGGTCGCGGCTTACGAACGGGTGGGTGACACCTGCATCGTGGTCGACTTCGGGACCGCGATCACCTATGACATCGTCTCCGCCTCGGGCGAGTACCTGGGCGGGATCATCAGCCCGGGCGCGGAGATCTCGATCGACGCGCTGTATGACCGCGCCGCCAAGCTCCCCAAGGTGGAGCTCGCCGAGCCCCGCTCGCTGATCGGCAAGTCGACCGTGGACGCGATCCGCAGCGGGGTCGTGTTCGGGTTCGCCGGTCAGGTCGAGACGATCGTCCGCCGGCTGAGGGTCGAGCTCGGCGCGGATACGACCGTGATCGCGACCGGCGGGCTGTCCCGTGCGCTGGTCCCGTTCGTCCGCGAGACGATCGACGAGGTCGACGACGTGCTGACGCTGACCGGGCTGCGGCTGATCTGGGAGCGCAACACCAGCGACGCGGGACCGCCGGGCACGTAGGCGCTCAGGCGGCGGCCGGGGCGGACGCCGGGACCGGGATGTCCGGCGTACGCGCGACGATCGCCGCCAGGATCAGGAAGGCGAGGCGCCGGCGGTCGGTGGGGTCGGCCGCCTGGGCCTCCTCGTAGGCGTCGAGCAGGGCGCGGACGGCGGCGAACAGGGGAGCGTCGTCGATCTCGTCGGGCACGTCACACGCGAGGCGCGCGAGCGCCAGCATCTCGGGGCCGCCGTCGCCCCCGCGCATCGTCGCGATCGCGCCGAGCATCACGAACGCGGACAACCGCTCCAGCAGCACGTGCGGAGCGCGCTCGCGCTCGCCGACCGCCGGGCCGGCGGGCTGGAGCGGCTCGCCGTCGGCGATCCGAAGCGACTGGCGGGAGGCGATCGAGTTGATCTGGGCACCCGAGAGCCCGGCCTGGAGCGCGACGCGGAGCTGAAACACGGCCGAGATCGCGGTCGCGCCGTAGGGCGCGTCACTCGCGAACAGGATCTGGCCCGGTGGCATGAGCGAGAACAGGGCCTGGAGGTCGGCGGGCATCCACCACGCCGTGTCGAACAGCAGGTTCGGATGGTCGGGCGCCACGCGCCAGATCCACGACAGATCGCAGATTCCCGCGTGGGCGAGGATCAGGCGCGCGCCGGGGTACTCGGCCGCGAGCTCCACGGCGTGCAGTCCGAGCGCCGGGATGCCCCGGCCGGCGTGGATCAGGATCGGCAGCTCGCGCTCGTGGGCGAGCGCGGCGAGCGAACGGACGTCGGGGTGGTCGAGGGTGAACTCCTCGGCGCGCGGATGGAGCTTGATCCCCTTGGCGCCCCTGGCCAGCGCGCGCTGCGCCTCGGTCAGCGCGCCCGACCCCGGCTTGACCCGGCAGAACGGGACCAGCACTCCGCCGGACTCCCGCGCCGCCTCGATCACCATGTCGTTGGCGGCTGCGTAGCCGTCGGGCTCGTGCATCGGGAACACGAACGCGCCCCGCGCGTGCGCGGCGGCGAGGGTGTCGAGCAGCTGCTCGGTGGTCTGGCTCATCCCGTCGGGGTCGTTCTGGCCCAAGTGCGTGTGGGCGTCGAACAGCTCGAGGTCGGGCAGCTGCTCGAGCGTCAGCTCGAGCCACGGCTTGATCAAAGCGGGGAGGTCCACCACTCGAATTCGTACCATGAACCGGTGGCGAGCACGCTCACCGACCCCTGGACCCTCGGACCGGTCACGATTCCAAATCGCGTCGTGCTGGCGCCGCTGGCCGGGATCGGAAACTGGTTCGTGCGCCTGCAGGCCAAGCGCCACGGCGCCGGGCTGGTGGTATCCGAGATGGTCTCGAGCTTCGCGGTGCACCACCGCAACGAGCGCACCTGTCGCGAGCTGCTGCGGATCCACCCCGACGAGCACCCGGTGTCGATGCAGCTGTTCGGCCACGACCCCGAGGTGATGGCCTCGGCGGCCGAGCGTGTGGCCGCCGCGGGCGCCGATCTGATCGACCTGAACATGGGCTGCCCGGTGCCGAAGGTCTGCAAGACCGGCGCCGGTGCGGCGCTGCTGGCCGACCCCGGCCGCGCCGTCGCGCTCGCCAAGGCCGCCGCGCACGGCAGCGGGCTTCCGGTCACTGTCAAGCTCCGCTCGGGCGTCCGTGCCGGTGACACCAGCGGAGAACAGCTGGCGCGGCGGCTGGTGGAGGAGGCCGGGGTGGTCGGCATCGGCATCCATCCGCGCCACGCCTCGCAGCGCCACGCCGGGACGCCCGACTACGAGCTCGCGCGCAGGCTGGTGGCCGAGCTTCCGGTGCCGGTCCTGATCTCCGGTGGCCTGCGGAGCGCCGAGCAGGCGCGCGAGGCGTTCGATCGCACCGGCGCCGCAGCCGTGCTGCTGGCGCGCGGGTCACTCGGGAACCCCTGGCTGTTCGAGCAACTGGTCAGCGCGCGCGTGGACGACCCCAGCCGCGAGGAGATCCTGGCCGAGCTGGACTGGGTGATCGAGCGCGCGTGCGAGCACCTGGGCACAGCGCGGGCCACGCGCTACCTGCGCAAGTTCTATCCGTGGTACCTGGAGCGCCTGGGCGGCGATCGGGATCTCCAGGACCAGCTCCAGCGCGCGCCGGGGCTGAACGAGGTCCGAGAGCTGCTCGGACTGGGGCATCGCGCGCTGGCCGTCGCGTGAGCCGGGCCCGCGGCGGCCGACGCTGCCTGAAGGTCGCGCTGGGGACGGTGCTGGTGTGGGGGATCTTGGCCGGCGTGGGCGTGGGCGTGGGCGCGGTCACGGCGTCGGCGTCGAGCTGGCTCGCCGCGGTCTCGGCGGCGCTCCGCGCCGACGGGCTGACCGTCGGACCGCCGGCGGCCAATGGCCTGTCGCTTCCGGTCTCGGGCACGGCGGCCCAGGTGCAGCGCGCGTTTGCCACCTCCATCGCGCAGGTCAGGATGGCCGGCGGCCGGGTCGCCTACGCGAATACGGTCGCACCGACGCTGGGGCCGGAGATCGCCGGGAGCGTGCAGGACGTGGTCGGCTTGAGCGACGTGGCGCTCGAGCACGCCTACCCGGTGGCGGGCTCCCACGCCGCCCATGCGATCCCTGGGGCGGCCCGGCAGGTCGCCACCGCAGGCCCGGCGCCCTCCTGCTCGGGCCCGGCGACAGCGGGCGGGTATACCCCCGACACGGTCGCGTCTGAACGACGAGCCCGGGCACGGCACCAGCGGTCTGCACCTCGGCTCCTCGTGGGACGTGGGCTTCTACGGAATCGTGCAGAAGGATCTGCGGGCGGTCCTGCACCAGCGCGTCGCCGGACCGCTGAACCGGGTCTTCTGCGGCGCGGGCTCTTTGACCCGCTGCCGGGCGGCGCTGGAGAGCTCGCTGAGTGCGGCCGTCGCCCAGACGCCGCACCAGGTCTATCCGGTGACGGGGTCTGCTCGGCCGGAGATCAGATGTGCTCTGACGCGATCCAGTTTCGGGCGATCGGCGCCGTCACGCAGCCGCTGATCGAGTGGTGAACCGCCCGACGTTCCAGCAGGCGGACGAGATCCAGGGGCACGGTCCGGGATAGCGCTCAGGCACCCGCGCAACGGTGTCTATACTCATGCGCCTCGCGAGCCGTAGAGCGCGGGAATCCCGCCGGTGGAGGCGGGTTTTTTCTCGTCCGGACCACCGCGCTTCGCGAAGCCGGTGGTGCTCCCTCATAACCAGGTTAGAAGAACGCGCTATGCCCAAGGACGTCATCCTCACCCAGGAAGGTCTCGCCACCCTGAAGGCGGAGCTCGATCACCTCTCGACGACTCGTCGCCGCGAGGTCGCAGCTCGCATCAAGGAGGCGCGCGAGTTCGGTGACATCTCCGAGAACGCCGAGTACGACGACGCCAAGAACGAGCAGGCGATGCTCGAGGCGCGGATCGCCACGCTCGAGGACAAGCTGCGCTCGGCCACGGTGGTCGACGCCTCGGACCTCGGCACCGACGTGGTCCGGGTCGGCTCGGTCGTGCACGTCAAGGACGCGGGCGGCAAGTCGACCAAGTACACGATCGTCGGTTCGGCCGAAGCCAAGCCCGCCGACATGAAATTGTCCAACGAGTCGCCCGTCGGCAAGGCGCTGCTCGGCCGCAAGCGCGGCGAGGAGGTCAAGATCTCCACCCCGCGCGGGGAGCGCAAGCTCAAGATCACCAAGATCGACGTCGGCGCGAAGTAGGCGGAGCGCTGGGCGTGGGCGACGATCCCGCCGGCGGCACCTCTGACCTGCTGGCCACGCGTCGGGAGAAGCTCGAATCGCTGCGCGCAGCCGGCGTGGAGCCCTTTCCGCACGCCTTCGGCGGCGTCCAGACGATCGCGTCGCTCCGCGGCGCGCACGGTGACCTCGAAGCTGCGGATGAGACTGAGTCTCATTATCGGGTCGCCGGCCGGCTCGCGGCGCGCCGCGGCCAGGGCAAGATGGCGTTCCTGGATCTGGTCGATCGCTCGGGCCGGATCCAGCTCCAAGCGCGCGCCGACGTGCTCGGCGCAGAGGCGATGGAGCGGCTGCTGTCGCTCGACCTCGGCGACCTGATCGGCGTTGACGGAACCGTGTTCTGCTCCCGTCGCGGTGAGCTGACGTTGAGCGTCGACGCGTTCACGGTGCTGGCCAAGTCACTGCGGCCTCCGCCGGAGAAGCACCACGGCCTGACCGATGTCGAGACCCGCTTTCGCCACCGCGAGCTCGACCTATTGGCCAGCGAAGAGGCGCGCGAGCTGTTCATCACCCGCGCCCGCGTGGTCTCGGCCGTGCGCCGGTTCCTCGACGACGAGGGGTTCATCGAGGTCGAGACGCCGGTCTTGCAGCCTTTGTATGGGGGCGCGATGGCGCGCCCGTTCACCACCCACCACAACGCGCTGAGCCGCGATCTGTACCTGCGGATCGCGACCGAGCTGTACCTCAAGCGGCTGATCGTCGGTGGGTTGGAGCGCGTCTACGAGCTCGGCAAGAACTTCCGCAACGAGGGCGTCGACTCGACCCACAACCCCGAGTTCACGATGCTCGAGTGGTACGAGGCGTACGCCGACTACCGCGATGTGGCGCAGCGCTGCGAGCGCCTCGTGCACGCCGTCGCGCAGGCGGTCGGCTACCAGGGCGAGACCGACCTAAAGCCGCCGTGGCGGCGCGAGACTCTCGCGGGGGCGATCCTCGACCGCACCGGCGTCGACATTCTCAGCTTGCGCGAGCCGGATGCGCTGTCGGCGGAGATGCGCGCCCAAGGGCTGGCCGCGCCCGAAGCCGACAGCTGGCCCCAGCTCGTCGACGAACTGGTCTCAAAGCACGTGGAGCCGACGCTGATCGAGCCTACCTTCCTGCTCGACTACCCGGTCGAGCTCTCTCCCCTGGCCAAAGATCATCGCGACACAAAGGGGCTGGTGGAGCGCTTTGAGGCGTTCATCGGCGGGATCGAGATCGCCAACGCGTTCACCGAGCTCAACGACCCCGACGAGCAGCGCCGCCGCTTCGAGTCCCAGCGTCGCCTCGCGGCCGCGGGCGACGCGGAGGCCCAGCCCTACGACGAGGCGTTCATCCAAGCGCTCGAGCACGGGATGCCCCCGACCGGTGGGATCGGGGTGGGGATCGACCGGCTCGTGATGGTGATGACTCAGACGCGCTCGATCCGCGAGGTGGTGCTGTTCCCGGCGATGCGGTCATGACCCGCCGCGGCTGGGTGGCCTTCGCGGCGATGTCCGTGCTGTGGGGGGTGTCCTACCTATTGATCAGGATCGCCGTGCGCGGCGGGCTCCCGGCGCCTGACGTCGCGTGGCTGCGGGTCACTCTGGCCGCCGTTTTGCTGATGGCGCTGGCCTGGCGGGCGGGCACGCTGCGGTCGCTGCGCGGCCGTTGGCGCTGGCTCTTGGCCTATGCCGTGGCCGAGATCTCGATCCCGTTTCCGCTGATCGCGGCCGGCGAGGTGCACGTGGCCTCGTCGCTGGCGGCGATCATCATCGCCTCGGTGCCGCTGATCGGAGCCGCGCTGGCGCTGCGCTTCGACCACGCCGAGCGCCCCACGCCGATCCGCGCGCTCGGGCTCGGCTTGGGCTTCACGGGCGTGATCGCGCTGGTCGGGATCGACGTCGCGGGTAACGGCTCCGAGCTGCTCGGGGCCGGCGCGATCCTGGTGGCAGCGGTCGGCTACGCGATCGGCCCGATGCTGATCAAGCACCGGTTCGCGGGTCTCGATTCGCGGGCGCTGGTGGGCGCCAGCTTGTCGCTCGCGGCGCTGATCCTGACACCCTTCGCGGTGCTCGACGCTCCGTCCAAGGTCCCTTCGGCGGGCGCGCTGAGCGCCGTCATAGCGCTGGGGCTGTTCTGCACCGCGGCCGCGTTTTTGATCTTCACGGTGCTGATCCGCGAGGCCGGCACCAGCCGCGCGATGGTGATCACCTACATCAACCCGGTGGTCGCGGTGGCGCTCGGTGTCACGCTGCTGGGTGAGCGGCCGGGCGCCGGGGCCGTAGCCGGCCTGCTCTTGATCCTGGCCGGCTCGTGGCTTTCCACCGGCGGGCGGATCGGACCGCTGATGGCCTGGGCGGGCAAGCCGAGACGCGGTCGAGTCCCGCAGAGCGGCTGTTAGCGACGCGGTCGAGTGCCGCAGGGCGGCTGTTAGACTGACGTATGGCCCGACAGAGAACCGTCCTCATACATCCGTTTCGGCCCCGTAGCCGAACTAGGGCATGAGACGGAATCTTCGGTGTCCCCTAAGCCGCAAGAGGACTTGACGCCTCTGGCAGCGTAGGAGACTCAAGAGACCAGGAAAACCAAAGCGACCTCCTCCGAAGCACCTGCCACAACCACTCTCCAGGAAGCCAATGTTTGAGCGATTTACAGAGCGAGCCCGCCAGGTGGTCGTCCTGGCCCAGGAAGAGGCACGGACCCTCAAGCACAACTACATCGGTACCGAGCACATCCTGCTCGGTCTCTTGCGTGAAGAGGAGGGGCTCGCCGCCCGCGTGCTCGAGTCACTCGACATCACCGTCGAGCGCGTCCGCGCGCAGGTGGTGCGCATCGTCGGCTCGGGCGAGGAGGTCACCTCCGGCCAGATCCCGTTCACCCCGCGCGCGAAGAAGGTGCTCGAGCTGGCGCTGCGCGAAGCGCTGAGCCTGGGCCACAACTACATCGGCACCGAGCACATCCTGCTCGGCCTGGTGCGCGAGAACGAGGGCGTGGCGGCGCGCATCCTGCTCGACTTCGACGCCGACTCCGAGAAGATCCGCAACGAGGTGATCCGGATGCTGTCGGGTCCCGGCAGCCGCCAGCGCGGCTCGGGCCCCGCCGCCCAGGGAGCCGCCGGCCCCGGCGAGGGCAAGAAGTCCTCCAAGCTGCTGGACCAGTTCGGCCGCAACCTGACCAAGCTGGCCTCGGAGGGCAAGCTCGACCCCGTGGTGGGGCGCGAGACCGAGATCGAGCGGATCATGCAGATCCTCTCCCGGCGCACGAAGAACAACCCCGTGCTCGTCGGCGAGCCCGGCGTCGGCAAGACGGCGGTCGTCGAGGGCCTCGCCCAGCGGATCATGAACGCCGACGTGCCCGAGCTGCTGAAGGGCAAGCAGATCTACACCCTGGACCTGGCCGCCCTGGTGGCCGGCTCCAAGTACCGCGGGGAGTTCGAGGAGCGCCTCAAGAAGGTGATGAAGGAGATCACCCAGCGCGGCGACATCATCCTGTTCATCGATGAGCTCCACACCTGTGTCTGCGCCGGCTCCGCTGAGGGCGCGATCGACGCGGCGTCGATTTTGAAGCCCGCGCTCGCGCGCGGCGAGCTGCAGACGGTGGGAGCCACGACTTTGGAGGAGTACCGCAAATACCT
>JBPCQU010000025.1:0-26432 GCA_050997795.1 Solirubrobacteraceae bacterium
GTCGGGCCGCGGGTCTGCTTTACTCTGGCGTCGCGATGCCCAAGATGAAGACCCACTCAGGCGCCAAGAAGCGCTTCAAGCTGACCGCCAACGGCAAGGTCCGCGGACGGCACTCGTTCACGACCCACATCCTCGAGAAGAAGTCGCCCAAGCGCAAGCGCCAGCACGGCCAGCCGGCCGTGATCGCCAAGCACGACCAGAAGCGGGTCAAGACGCTGCTCGGAGCCAAGCGCTCATGACCCGCGTCAAGCGCGGCATCCATGCCCGCAAGAAGCGCCGTGCGACGCTGAAGCTCGCCAAGGGCTACCGGGGCGACGCCAGCCGGCATTATCGGACCGCCAAGGAGGCGGTGCTCAAGGCCGACCAGTACCGCTACCGGGATCGCCGCAACCGCAAGCGCGACTTTCGCCGCTTGTGGATCACGCGGATCAACGCCGCCGCACGCCAGAACGGCCTCTCCTACTCGCAGTTCATGCACGGCTTGCAGATCGCCGAAGTCGAGCTCGATCGCAAGATCCTGGCCGATATGGCGGTTCACGACGCCGCCACCTTCCGACGGTTTGCCGACCGCGCCCGCGAGGCGCTGGCGGCCGGCTGACCGACGAGCCGACCACACCAGCACCGCCACCCGGGCGCCGCTTCCCTCGAAGCCGGCGCCTTTTTTCGTTCCCGCCAGCACCACACAGCGACCACACTCCCGTGACCATCACCAGCGCCCACAACGAGAAGCTCAAAGAGCTCCGCAAGCTCCGCCAGCGGCGGCGCTGGCGTGAGCGCACGGGCCGGTTCGTCGCCGAGGGTGAGGATCTGCTCGCGGCGGCCGACACCGCCGGATGGACGGCCGTGGAGCGCTACTGCGCCGCCGGCAGCGGGTTACCGGGGAGCGAAGTGGACCCCAAGCTGCTCGCCTCGGCATCCGGACTGGGCTCGGGCACCCGCACGCTGGCGGTCTACGAGGAGCGCTGGGAGCCGACCGCAACCGGTCCGCTGTGCGTGTATCTGCACGGTCTGAGCGATCCCGGCAACGTCGGCGCGATCCTGCGCTCGGCGCAGGCTTTCGGCGCATCGTCGGTGGCGATCGGTCCCCGGACCGCCGACCCATTCGGCCCCAAGGCGGTCAGGGCGAGCATGGGGGCCGTGTTCGCCGTCCCGCTCGTCCGGACGCCGGCGCTCGCCGAGTTGCCGGGGGTAACCGTCGCGCTGGCCGCGGGCCAGGGGAGCCCGCTGCGCGAGCTGTCGCTGGGTGAGGTGACGCTGTTGATCGGAGCCGAGCGCGAGGGCCTCCCCGAAGCGGTCCTCGAGGCGGCTGACGCGGTCGCTCAGATCCCGATCCAAAACCACTCGCTCAACGCGGCGATGGCCGCGACCGTCGCGCTCTATGAGGCCACTAGGATGGCGCGCTGATATGACGGAGCGGATCGTGGAGCTGGAGCGAGAGGCCAAGGCCGCGATCGCCGGCGCGAGCAGCACCCAGGCGCTCGAGGAGGTGCGGGTCCGCTACCTCGGCCGCAAGGCCGAGCTGCCCAACCTGCTGCGTGGGGTCGCGCAGCTGCCGCCATCCGAGCGCGCCGCCACCGGCAAGGCCGCCAACCAGGCCCGGCAGGGGCTCGAGGCGGCGATCGATCGCCGGGCGGCAGAGCTCGCGACGGCCGAGCTCGACGCGCGCCTGGTACATGACCGGATCGACGTCACGCTGCCCGCCGACCCGAGCCCCCAGATCGGTCGCCTGCACCTGATCACGCAGACATGGAGAGAGATCGAGGACGTCTTCGTGGGCCTCGGCTTCAATGTCGCCGAGGGGCCCGAGGTCGAGACCGTCTATTACAACTTCGACGCGCTCAACTTCGCCCCGACGCATCCGTCGCGGCTGCCGACCGACACCTTCTACGTCAAGCCGGCACGCGACATCTTCGACCCCGATGCGACGCTGCTGCGGGTTCACACCTCGCCGATGCAGGTTCGGGCGATGGAGCTCTCACCGCCGCCGATCTACATCATCGTCCCCGGACGCGTCTACCGGCCCGACTCGGACGCCACCCACACTCCCCAGTTTCATCAGATCGAGGGGCTCGCGGTCGACGACGACATCACCCTCGCCGACCTCCAGGGAACCCTGCTGACGTTCGCGCGCGCGATCTTCGGCAAGGGCCGCGAAGTCCGGATGCGCCCCCACTTCTTCCCCTTCACCGAGCCGAGCGTCGAGGTCGACGTGTCGTGCTTTCACTGCATCGACGGCGTCACCGGGGCACCACAGACGAGCGCCAGCGAGTCCGTGGTCGGGCAGCGCTGTCCGCTGTGCAAGGGAACCGCGTGGATCGAGATCCTCGGCGCCGGGATGGTCGACCCGAACGTGTTCGAGTACGTGCGACAGGGCGGCTACGACCCCGACCGCGTACAGGGGTTCGCGTTCGGGATGGGGATCGAGCGGATCGCGATGCTCAAGCACGGCGTCCCCGACCTGCGACTCCTGTACGACAACGACATTCGCCTTCTGGCGCAGTTCTAGGCAGCGATGCGCGTACCGATCGAATGGCTGCACGAGTACTGCCACCCTGAGCTCGACGTCCACGCGCTCGCCGAGCGCCTGGCGATGACCGGAACCGAGGTCGAGCGGATCGAGCACCACGGCGTGCGCGAGGTTGACCATTTTGTCGTCGGCAAGGTGCTCGAGGCGGCCCGGCACCCCGACGCCGATCGCCTGTGGGTCTGCGTTGTCGACGTCGGCGACGGCCAGCCGAGCCAGATCGTGTGCGGGGCGCCGAACGTCGCCGCCGGCCAGACCGTGGCGGTCGCCAAGCCGGGCTCGGTGATGCCCGACGGGACCAAGCTCAAGGTGGCAAAGCTCCGGGGGCAGGCGTCGAACGGGATGATCCTGGCCGAGGACGAGGTCGCGATCGGCACCGAGCACGCCGGGATCATGGTGCTCGACGACCACGGCGCCCTGCGGCCCGGCGCTCCGCTCGCCGGGGTGCTCCCGATCGCCACCGACGTGCTGGAGCTCGAGATCACCCCGAACCGCCCCGACTGCCTCGGCATCTACGGCGTCGCCCGCGAAGTTCACGCCGCCACGCGCGCGGAGCTCAAACCCCCGCCGTGGGCTCAAGGCCAGGAGGCGGCGGCCCACGGCGAGGGGGCGCCAGGAGGGCTGGAGGGGGTGCGGGTGGCGGTGGAGTGCCCGGAGCTGTGCCCGCGCTTCACCATGCGCGCGTTCGAGGACGTCGAGCTCGGCCCCTCGCCGCGGTGGCTGAAAGCTCGGCTGATGGCCGCCGGTCAGCGCCCGATCTCCAACGTGGTCGACATCACCAACTACGTGATGCTGCTGACCGGCCAGCCGCTGCACGCCTTCGACCTCGACCGGGTCGCGGGGGGCGAGCTGACGGTGAGGCTCGCGGGCGCGGGGGAGGAGATCGAGACGCTCGACGGTCAGACGCGCAGGCTCGACGAGCGCATGGTCCTGATCGCCGACGCGCAGGGGCCGACCTCGATCGCCGGACTGATGGGCGGCGCCCGCTCGGAGGTGGGGCCGAATACGACGCGGGTGCTGATGGAGGCGGCCAACTGGAACGGCGCCAACATCCACCGCACGTCGCTCGAGCTCGGCCTGCGCAGCGAAGCCTCGGGCCGGTTCGAGAAGCAGCTCCAGCCCGAGCAGGCGATGGAGGCGCAGGCGGTCGTGACCAGGCTGATGGTGGAGCTGTGCGGCGCGCGCGTCCGGCCGGGGACGATCGACATAGGCGGCCCGGGGCCGGCGCCGCGGACGATCCGCCTGCGCGACGCGCGCGTCAGCGGGCTGCTCGGGATCGAGCTCTCGCGAGTCCGCTGCGAGGCGATCCTGCGGGCGCTCGGGTTCGAGACCGCCGATGCTCCAGACGGCCTGGACGTCGCGGTGCCTCCGTTTCGCCGCGGCGACATCACGCGCGAGGCTGACCTGATCGAGGAGGTGGCCCGGCTCGGCGGGCTCGAGACCTTGCCGGCCACCCTGCCTTCCCGCCACGGCGCCTCGGGACGCCTTACGCCTCGTCAGCGCCTGCGGCGCCGGGCATCCGACGCGCTGGCCGCCCAGGGGCTGCACGAGATCGTCGGATGGAGCTTCGTCGGGCTCGACCTGGCGCGGCGGCTGCGGCTGGAGGGCCAGCGCGCGGTCGAGCTAGCCAACCCGATGTCGGGCGAGCAGTCGCAGCTTCGGACCACGCTGCTCGGCTCGCTGCTCGATGTGGCCGCCCGCAACCGCGCGCGCGGCGCCGGCGCGATCAGGCTGTTCGAAGCCGGCGCCGTCTATCACCCGGACCCCGCGCACCCGCTGCCGGCCGAGCCCTACCACATCGGCGCGCTCCTGACCGGGCCTGTGCGGCCGGCGACGTGGCGCGACCCGGCGCCCCCAGCGGCCGACTTCTTCGCCGCCAAGGGCGTCCTCGCCGGCCTGCTCGACGCGCTGCGCGCGCCGTGGAGCGTCGAGGCTACTGACCAGCCCGAGCCGTTTTTGCATCCCGGCCGCGCGGCCCGGGTCGTTATCGGCGACGTGGCCGCGGGCTGGATCGGGGAGATTCACCCACAGGTCCCGGCCGGATGGGATCGGTTCGACCCCATAGCAGCGTTCGAAATCGATCTCGACGCCGTGGCTGCACTGGTGGAGGGGCGGGTGGGCCAATATCTCGACGTCACGAGTTTCCCCGCGGTCCGCGAGGACCTGGCGGTCGTGGTGGCCGAGCGGGTCAGCGCGGCCGAGGTGCTGGCGGTGGCGCGGAGCGCTGGAGCGCCGTTGCTGCTCGGGGCCGAGGTGTTCGACGTGTACCGCGACGACGATCGGATCGGCGCGGGCAACGTCTCTTTGGCGCTGCGGCTGACCTTCGGCGCGAGCGACCGCACGCTGACCGATTCCGAGGTCGCGGCGAAGCGCAGAAAGATCGCAGTGGCCCTCTCCGAGCAGCTCGGAGGGAGGGTCCGTGACTCATAGCGTCGCGGTGTTCGGCGCCGCGGGCTACACCGGCGCCCTGGGCGCCCGTCTGCTCGATCGCCACCCATCGTTTGAGCTGCGCGCGGTGACCGCCCGCTCGGACGTCGGTCGCCGCCTCGACGAGTTGTACCCCCACCATCGCGTCGCGCTCGAGCTCGAGGCGCTCGACCTCGACCGCCACGCGCGAGTCGACGCGGCGTTGGTCGCCTACCCGCACGGAGCGGCCGCGGAGCTGGTCTCAGAGCTGGTGGCGCGCGGGGTACGTGTGGTCGACCTGAGCGCCGACTTCCGCCTCCGTGACCCGGCGGTGTACGAGGAGTGGTATCGAGCGCACCCCCGGCCCGAGCTCGTGGCGCGAGCGGTGTACGGGCTCCCGGAGCGTTACCGGGAGCAGATCGCCGGGGCCGAACTGGTGGCCAACCCGGGCTGCTACCCGACCGCGACGCTGCTCGCGCTGGCGCCGCTGGCCCGCGCGGGGATGATCGCGGACGTGGTGATCGACGCCAAGTCAGGCGTCTCGGGCGCCGGTCGCGCGGCGACTGACAAGACCCATTTCGTGACCGTCGACGAGAATGTCAGCGCCTACGGCGTGCCGCGCCACCGCCACACGCCTGAGATCGAGCAGGAGCTCGCGGCGCTCGGCGCTGAGGTGCCCGTGACCTTCACGCCGCATCTACTGCCGCTCGACCAGGGGGAGCTTGTGTCGTGCTACGTAACTCCCCCAGGTGGGGGCTCCGATGATATTAGAGCGCTCTATCTAGAGTCCTATGCCGATGAGCCGTTCGTCGAGCTGGCCGCGCGGCCGCCGGGGGTCCGCGACGTGCGCGAGACGAACATCTGTCGCATCTCGGTGCACCGCGACGAGCGAACCGGGCGCGTGATCGTGTTCGCGGCGATCGACAACCTGTGGAAGGGGGCGGCCTCGCAGGCGGTCCAGAACCTCAACCTGATGTTCGGGCTGCCCGAAGGCGAGGGGATCTCGGCCCGATGAGCCCGTTCTTCAGCAGCCGCTGGATCGATTCGCTTTCACACGTGACCGAGCTCGACGGCGGCCTTCCGACCGGGTTCCGCGCCGCCGGCGTCGCCGCCGGGATCAAGCCGTCGGGCGCCCCCGACGTCGGCGTGCTCGTCTCCGACGCGGCGCAGACCACGAGCGCGGCGCGCTTCACCCGATCGGGGGTGCTCGCCGCCCCGGTCCTGATCTGCACCGAGCGCTGCGAGCTGGAGGCGTTGCGGGCCGTCGTCGTCAACGCCGGCAACGCCAACGCTGCCACCGGGCCGACGGGGCTCGACGACGCCGCCAAGATGCAGGCGGCCGGGGCTCTCGTGTCGGGGGTGCCCGAGAGCCGGGTCGCGGTCGCCTCGACCGGCGTGATCGGCGTGCCCCTCCCGATGGACAGGATCTCGCGCGGCATCGACGCCGCCGCACAGGCGCTCGCCCGAGACGGCGACGCCTCCTTCTCGGCGTCGATCCAGACCACCGACGCGTTCGAGAAGCGGGCCAGCCTTCGGGTCCAGCTCCCGGGCGGCACCGTCAAGCTGACCGCGCAGGCCAAGGGCGCGGGCATGATCTCGCCGCGCTTTGCCACCCTCTTGTGCTTCGTGCAGTCAGACGCCTGGGTCGCGGCCGAGACCTGTGACCTGCTGCTCGGCGTGTGCATCAAGCGCTCCTTTGAGCGGATCAGCGTCGACGGCCAGCTGTCGACCAACGACACGGTGGTCCTGCAGTGCAGCGGCGCCTCGGGCGTCCGGGTGCAGCCCGAGAGCGAGGACGAGCTGCGCTTCGGCGAGGCACTGGACGCAGTGCTGCGCCAGCTCGCGCTGCTGGTGGTCGCAGACGGCGAGGGGGCGCGAAGGGTGGGGAGGGTGGTCGTGCGCGGTGGGGGGGAGGACGCTGTGTCCGGCGTCGCCCGGGCGGTCGCCAACTCCCCGCTCGTCAAGGCCGCGCTGTACGGCGGTGACCCCAACTGGGGCCGGATCATCCAGGCGGTCGGCGCGGCAATGCCCGGCACCGCGCCGCTGCCGGTCGAGATCTCGATCGAGGGGGTTCAGGTGTGCGCGCGGGGCGGCTATGTCCCGCACGACGCCCAGGCGCTCGCGCAGGCCGTCAGCCGCGACGAGGTGGAGTACGAGATCGGGCTGCCGGGAGATGGCGCTCAGGCCGAGCTCTACTTCTCAGACCTCGGGCACGAGTACGTCAACATCAACGCCGACTACACGACGTGAGGGGCGAGGCGCGTGCGTGACATCGCGACGCTGCTCGAGGCGCTCCCCTACATCCGCGAGTTTCACGGCAAGACGGTCGTGATCAAGTACGGCGGCGCGGCGATGGTCGACGCGGCGCTCAAGGAGGAGTTCGCGCGCGACGTGGTGCTGCTCAAGTACGTCGGGATGAACCCGGTAGTGGTCCACGGCGGAGGACCGGAGATCACCAGCTACATGGAGCGCCTGAGCCTGCCGGTCGAGTTCGTGGAGGGGCTGCGCGTCTCCGACGCCGACACCGTCGAGATCGCCAAGATGGTCCTGGTCGGCAAGGTCAACAAGGACATCGTGCTGCGCCTCGGGCGCCACGGACAGCCGGCGGTGGGGCTGTGCGGCGACGACGGGCTGCTGTTCCGGGCCTCGCGCCAGACCGCCCCCAGTGGTCAGGACATCGGCTTCGTGGGCCGGATCGAGCGCGTGGACGTCGATGTCCTGTGGCACGTGGCTCAGGACTACATCCCGGTCGTGGCCAGCGTCGGCGCCGACCGCGAGGGCAACTCCTACAACATCAACGCCGACGAGGCCGCCGGCGCGGTCGCCGGCGCGCTCGGCGCCTACAAGGTCATCTTCCTAACCGACGTGGCGGGCTGGCTGAGCGACCCCCCAGATCCGGCCAGCGTCGTCTCCCAGGCCAGCGCCGAGCGCGTGCAGGAGGCGCTGACCATCGCGCTTGGCGAGGCCGGCGGTGGCCCGGTGGGGGGAGGGATGCGGCCCAAGCTCGCCGCGTGCTTGGAGGCGATCCACGGGGGGGTGTCGTTTGCGCACATCGTCGACGGCCGCGTCCCGCACTCGCTGCTGCTCGAGCTGTTCACCGACGCCGGTCAGGGGACCAAGATCGGGGGGAGCAATGAGTAGCGCTGCGCTGGCCGAGCTGCAGGAGCTCGAGCGCCGGTACGCGATCGGGACCTACGTCCGCAACCCGGTCCAGTTCGTGCGCGGCTCCGGCTGCCGGCTGTGGGACTCAGACGGCCACGAGTACCTCGACTTCCTGGCCGGGATCTCGGTCCTGAACGTCGGTCACTGCCACCCGCGCGTGGTGGAGGCGGTGCGTGACCAGGCTGGCCGGCTGACCCACGCCACCAACCTCTACTACAGCGAGCCGGCCCTGGCCTTGTCACAGCGGCTCTCAGACAGCTCCCTGGGGGGCAAGGTGTTCTTGTGCAACTCCGGTACCGAAGCCAACGAGGCGGCGATCAAGCTCGTCCGCCGGGCGCGGCCGCAGGGTAACGTGCTCGTGCTCGAGCATGCCTTCCACGGTCGCACCTACGGTTCCCTGTCGGCGACCCCCCAGGAGTCAAAGCAGACCCCGTTCGCGCCGCTCGTGCCCGGGTTCGTAGTCGTGCCCAAGGATCCGGCCGCGCTCGCGGCGGCGATCGACGAACGGACCGCGGCCGTGCTGCTCGAACCGATTCAAGGCGAGACGGGGATCAACGTCCTCTCCGACGAGCTCCTGCACGCAGCGCGCAAAGCGTGCGATGCGACCGGTGCCGCGCTGGTGTTCGATGAGATCCAGACCGGCATGGGCCGGACCGGGACGCTGTGGGCCTACGAGCAGACCGGAGTCGTGCCGGACGCGATCACCAGCGCCAAGGCGCTCGGCGGCGGACTCCCGGTCGGGGCGTTGATCACCGGGTCCGGGCTCGCCGACGTCTTGCAGCCCGGAGACCACGGCTCGACGTTCGCCGGCGGCCCGCTCGTCTGCTCGGCGGCGCTGGCCGCGCTCGAGGTCTGCTCCGATCCGGCGTTGCTCGAGCGCGTCCACGCGCTCGGCGAGCGCTTGCGGGCCGGGCTCGCGGAGCTACCCGGCGTCGCAGCGGTGCGCGGCCGCGGGCTGATGATCGGCGTCGACCTCGTCCCGGGGCGGTCGGCTCCCGAGCTCGCCAGCCGGGCCCTGCTCGAGCAGCGCCTGGTGGTAAACGCCACCGGCCCTCAGACGTTCCGGCTCGAGCCGCCGCTCGTGGTGGATGGCGAGCAGATCGACGAGGCGCTTCGCCGGCTGAGCGAGCTGATGGTAGCCGGATGACTCACGCGGCCTCCATGGATTCTGAGCGCGAGCATGCGAGCGGTGGCGAGCGGAGGTTCGCGTGAGCGACGCGACGTCGGCCAAGGTCGTGGTCCCGCTGGCCTACGGCCAGCGCGCTGATGCCGCGGCCGCCGCGGTCTCCAGGCGCCTTCTCGGCGTGATCACCGCCAATCGCGAAGGCGTGCTCGCGGGGCAAGACGACCTCGAGTTCCTTCACCGGCTGCGGACCTCGGTCCGCCGCTCGCGCACCGTCGCGCGCCAGCTGGCGGCGGCATTCCCGCAGTGGGAGCTGCCGGGATTCCGAAGCGAGCTGCGCTGGCTGCAGCGCGTCACCGGCGAGGCTCGAGACCTGGACGTCTACCGGCACAACTTCGAGGACATGCGGGCGCTCGTTCCCGCCGAGATCCGCTGCGATCTCGATCCGCTGCGCCAGGTGCTCGAGCAGCGGCGGCTCGCCGCGCACCAGGAAATGGTGCTGGCGCTCGGCTCCCGGCGCACCGACGAGCTGCTGATCGACTGGGAGGCGCTGCTCGAGCACCTCGTCGAGCTACCGATCGCCGATCGCCCGGGGGCTACGAGCCCGATCGGCGAGCTGGCCGGCAAGCGGATCCGCAAGCTCTACAAGCGCGTGGTGCGGATCGGTGCCGCGATCGAGGACTCGAGCCCGCCGGAGGCCTACCATGAGCTGCGAAAGAAGGCCAAGGAGCTGCGCTACATGCTCGAACTGTTCGGGACCCAACTGCATCCCGAGGAGGTGGTGACCCCGATGGTGGCCTCGCTGAAGGCGCTGCAGGAGGTACTCGGCCGCCACCAGGATCGCGAGGTGCAGGTCTCGGCGCTGCGCTCGCTCGCCGACGAGGTCGCGGCGCAGCCCGGCGGCCCCGGCGCGCTGATGGCGATGGGGGTCTTGGTCGACCGGCTGCAGGCCGACGAGCTGGCGGCGCGCGAGGAGTTCGCCGAGCGCTTCGCTGCGCTCGCGTCGTCCGAGCAGCACAAGGTGGTCAAGGACACGTTCTCGAGCTAGCGCACTCTCGGGGCGTTGGCCCTCGTGCGGTTCCTCGGCACCAATACGCTTCACTGCCCGCATGCCTGACCCCGGATTTCAGCCGAGCGCCTCGTATCTCGCCGACCCGGCCGAGGTTCACCGCGTGCTGCTGCTCTACAGCGGCGGCCTCGACACCAGCGTGATGCTGAAGTGGATCCAGGATCAGTACCAGGCGGAGGTCGTCGCGCTGACCGTCAACCTCGGCCAGCCGGGGGAGGACTACGAGGTCGTCAAGGCCAAGGCGTTGCAGATCGGAGCCGTCGAGGCGCACGTGGTCGACGCGCGGGAGGAGTTCGTGCGCGAGTACGTGCTGCCCGCGATCAAGGCCAACGCGGTCTACGGACTGGGCTATCCGCTGTTCACGGCGCTCGGACGGCCGCTGATCGCGAAGCTCGCCGTGCAGTACGCGCGCCAGACCGAGTGCGACACGGTCGCCCACGGTTGCACCGGCAAGGGCAACGACCAGGTGCGCATCGAAGCCACGGTGGCGACGCTCGCGCCGGAGCTCAAGGTGATCGCCCCGGTCCGGTTGTGGCGTATGGGCCGCGAGGAGGAGGCGGCATACGCTCGCGAGCACGCGATCCCGGTGAAAGGCGGCGCCGAGGTGGCGCCGTACTCGATCGACGACAACCTCTGGGGCCGCTCGAGCGAGGGCCGCTGGATCGAGGAGCTCGACCACGCTCCCGAGGATGACGTCTTTCAGCTCGTCATCCGGCCCGAGCTGGCCCCCGAGGAGCCCCAGACGGTCGAAGTGGAGTTCGAGCGCGGCATCCCCGTGGCGCTCGACGGCCAGCGCATGGAGCCGGTCGCGCTGATCGAGCGGGTGGGGGAGATCGGAGCCCGACACGGGGTCGGGATCGTCGACCACATCGAGGACCGGATCGTCGGGCTCAAGGTCCGCGACATCTACGAGGTCCCGGCAGCGACGATCCTGCTGCTCGCTCACCAGGAGCTCGAGAAGCTCGTCGGCACGATCCACCAGAATCAGCTGAAAGTCTCGCTCGACCAGAAGTGGGCCTACCTCGTCTACGCCGGCCTGTGGTGGGAGCCGCTGCGCACCGACCTCGATGCCTATATGGACGCGGCCAACGCGCTCGTGACCGGAACGATCGGGGTCAAGCTCTACAAGGGCTCGGCGCGAGTGGTGACGAGATCCTCGCCGAATGCCGTCTACGACCCCCAGCTGGCCACGTTCTCGGAGTCGGGCGGCCTGTTCTCGCAGGCCGCCTCCCCGGGCTTCATCGAGCTCTGGTCGCTGCAGTCGCGGATGGCCTGGCGACTTAGACACGGTCAGGACGGGTAGCATCGATGGCATTGGCTTACAAGCTCCTCGGTTACGCCGTATGGCAGAGTGGCAAGTGGTACTTGCGCCGTCGCATGCAGGGCACGCGCCGCAAGGCGGCGATCGCCGGCCTGTCCGCGGCCGTCCTCGTCGGCGTGCTCGTCGCCGGCCGCCAGGCCTCGGGCTCCGAATAGACCGACAGGACTTGCGGCGGCGGCGCCGAAGATGCTGACGCGAGCCCCACGCCCCGGATTGCCGTCGCTGGCTCGCGCGTAGGTATGAGAGATTCCGCGTCAGCCCCGCCTCCCCTCGAGGTCGACCGCATCCAAAGCTCGCGGTCGGGACCAGGCGCGATCTGCCTGCGGTTGAGCGGCCGCTGGCTGGGACCGCCCCACACCACGGGCGCCGAGGATGAGCTGCTTGTGGTGCAGGTCGAGGGGCGGCGCCACCGGTTTGCCTCCAGACACGATGATGAGCGCCGAGCCGAGCTCGAGCCCGGCCGCTGGACGGCCAGCTTCACGGTGCCGGCGTGGGCCGAGCCGCGTCGGGACGGCCAGGCGGCGCTGTGGCTCGGCGACGCCGTGGTCCCCGTCCCACCGCTGCACGGTTCGCATCAGGGCGCGCCCCAGGCAGAGGTTGCGCCCGCGCCGCCCGGCGCGACCGCAGGCATCACCGAGCTGCCCGGTCCGCTGGCCGACACCCCGCGGTCGGGCCCGCTCGCCGACCTGCTGCTCAAGGAGACGATCGCCGCGCTGCACTCAGAGCTCGAGCAGCGCACGGCCGACGCGGCCCGGATGCGTGGCGCGCTCGCAGACTCGCAGTCCGAGCTTGACGCTCGGACCGCGGCCCAGGCCGAGCTCGAGGCGACGCTCGGCGAGCTCCGGGGCGAGCTCGAGCGGCTGACCGAGGCGGTGCAGGATCGGCGCCGCGAGCTCGACGAGCGTGCAGACCAGGTCGCGGGCCTGCGCCAGGAGCTGGCGTCTGCGCAGGTGTCCCGCGAAGCGGCGATCAGCGAGGCCGCCGGGCTGCGCGCGGAGCTCGAGCGGCTCGGTTCCGAGCTTGCCGTGACGCGCGAGCGGATCAGCGGCGAGTCGGGTGGCTTGGGTGACGCCAACCGATTGCTGGCCGACGCCAGAGCGCTGGGCGAGCAGCTTCGCGACCAGCGCTAGCGCTTCGTCCTCGTCGCGCGCTCAGCGGATCGAGACGAGGTGGTAGCTCAGGCCGCCGTCGGTGGTGTTAGGAGGCCATCCGTCCGCCGTGGGAACTACCGTCGCGGGCGATGAACGATCCGCCGGGAGCCTCGTCAGCGCTTGGCATCGAGGCGGTCGAGTGGTTTGCCGAAGGCGGCGAGAACCTGACCGTGCGCGTGACGGGTCGCTGGCGCCGCCGTCGCCCGGCGTGGAGCGGTCAGCCGACGCTCGTGATCGAGGCCCCCGGGCGGAGATACCGCTTCCCCGCGATGCCAGAACCACCGAGCTTGACCGGCGCCGGGCCGGGGACGTGGCGGATCAGCTTCGCCGTGCCGGCGGCGCTCGCGCCTGATCTGGGGGGACGTACCTGGCTGCAATTCGGCGCGGTCATCGTGCCGCTTCCAGCGGCGGTCGAGCCGCCGCGAGCGACTCCGCTGCCAGCCGAAGCGGCGCCGGAGCCGCCGGCTGAGGCCGGGTCGCCTTCCGAGGCGCCGCCCGCCGCCGCGCACGCCGCCGACAGGCTTCCGCCGAGCTCTGAGCTCGAGGCCGAGACGACTCGCCGTCGCGCGGCCGAGACGGAGGGCGACGTAGCCGAGCTCGGAGCCCGCGTCGAGGCACTGGAGCGAGAGCTCGCCGACGCTCGTGCCGAAGCCGAGCAGCTGGCCGCTTCGCTCGTCGTGGAGGAGCGTTCGCGCCGCTCCGCCGATCAGCGGGCGCACGCCGAGCGCGCCCTGCGTCTCGACCTCGCGCGCCAGCTCGCGGCGGGCGCTCGACACGCCGAACGCGCTCGAGCGGCGCTCGGGGATCTCGCCGCCGCCGAGGAGCGCGTCCGCGAGCTCGAGCTCGAGCTGACCGAGGCCCGTCGCCGGAGCGATGAGGCCGAGCAGGTCGCGGCCGCGGCGGCGGCCGCGCGCGAACGCGCCGAGCGCGAGCGTCTCGGCGTCGAGCACGGGCTGATCGCGCGGCGCGCGGTCGCGGCGAGCCGGATCCCAAGCGAGCCGCCGGATTCGGGTGTGCTCTCGGCGGTCACTCCGCTCCCGGCTTCGATCCCATCGGCGCCCCCGATCCCGGCCTCCTCTGCGGCGCTGGCTCCGAGCGGCACGCAGGCGCTCGTAACCGCGCTCCGCAGCGAGCTCGACATCCGCGCCCGCGCCGAGGCGGGTCTCCGGACTCGGCTCGTCGAGGCCGAGGCGAGGCTGGCCGCTCGTGAGGGGATCGAGCGGCGGACGGGCACCGCGCTGGCAGCGCTCCGCGACGAGCTCGACGGGCTTCGCGGCGCTTTCGAGCGTGAACGCGCGGCCCGTGAGGCGGCGAACACGCGTGCGACCGAGCTCGAGCTGGAGCTAAGCGGACAGCTCGAGCGCTCGCAAGCAGCCCGCCGGGCGATCAACGAAGTGCTCGGAACGCTCGAGTCGCTTCGCCGTCCGCCGCCTGTCCCCGACCCCGGGCCGGACGAGCCCGACGATCGGGAGGCGGCGCAGCCGTCCGGGAGGGAGAAGGCCGCTGCCAACGTCGAGGCCGAGCGCCTCAACCGGGCGCGGGCGCGCCTGCGCGAGCAGATCGCACCACCGGATCGTGAGGCCGATGCCCCCGAGCTCTCGGATGGGGGATTGCCGACGATCGCCGCGCAAGCAGCCCCCTCGGTCCCGGCCCCGGCTGACGAGACCCAGGCCCGGCCCTGGCTCGAGCCGGTGTTCGCCTCACTGGCGCGCTCGGACCCGGATCGGGCGGGACGGCTGCTGGTGGACCTGCTGCCGGCGCAGCGGGCCGTGCACCCCCACCCGGTGGCGTATGACCTGGTGCTCGGCGGCGAGCGTGGCTGCGTGCGCGTGACGGTGGGCGACGGAGCGCCTCAGGTCGTGCTCGGCGACTCTCCCCGAGCGCCGGCCGACGTGGACTTCCAGGTCTTCGGCGACCAGGCCGCGCTCGGCCGGCTGCTGATCGCGGGGCCGTTGCGGCGCCGCTTCGGGCGCGGCGTAGCCCGGGTGCGCGGCACGCGCTCCGGGCTGGATGCGCTCGAGGCTCTCGTCCGCGTGCGGCTGGGCCTGCCGGCGCTGCACCGCGCCGGCGTACGGATCGAACCGCGGACGATTCTGAGCGTCGTCGCGCGTCTGATCGAGCCCGGCTGGACCACGCGCGAGCGGTTCTCGCTGGCCTATGAGACGCCGGGGACCGAGACGGTTTACCTGCTCGTGCGCGACGGCCGTCCGGTCGAGGTCACCGAGGTAGCTCCCGCGGGCCGGGTCGCGACTTCGATCTCGGGCCCGGTCGGGACGTTCGAGCTCTTGATCTCGGGCCGGCGGCCCGCGCAGGCGACGGTCACCGGGGACGAGTGGCCGTTGGCGCTGGTGCGCAAATGGATCAAGCGCGCACAGAGCGGCTGAAACAGCGGCGCGAGCGAGCACGGAGGCCCACGGCGTCCGCCCCGATGCCTATCCTCGAAAGCTGCGGTCGTCGTCGCGACGGTCTGATCGCCGGGGCGGCCTCCCGGCTCGGGCTCGCACCGGCGGCGTGAGCACCACCGACCCGCGATGACACCCACCTGCGCCCATCTTCACGTTCACTCCGAGTACTCGCTGCTCGACGGGGCGTGCAAGATCGACGCTCTCGCGGCTCGCGCCGCGTCGTTCGGCCAGCCGGCGCTCGGGCTGACCGACCACGGCGTCATGAACGGCTCCGTGGAGCTGTTCACGGCCTGCCGCAAGCAAGGCATCAAGCCGATCATCGGTTGCGAGGTCTACGTCGTGGAGGATCACGCCCGTCGCGGCCCCGGGCGATTGGAGCGCTTCCACCTGACGCTCCTGGCTGCGAATCTGGACGGCTACCGCAACCTGGTCAAGCTCTCCTCGGCGGGCTTCCTCGAAGGCTTCCAGCGCGGCAAGCCGGGCGTCGACATGGAGCAGCTCGCCACGCACGGTGAGGGGATCATCGCGCTCACGGGCTGCCTGCAATCCCGCTTCTGCCAGCACCTGATCGACGGCCGCGGCGCGGACGCCCGCGCCCACGCCCAGGAGCTGATCGGCGCCTTCGGCGCCGACAACGTCTACTTCGAGGTGCAGAAGAACGGTCTCGCCGTACAGGACAGCTGCAACGACGAGATCGTGCGGATCGCGCGCGAGCTGCACCGGCCGCTGGTCGGCACCGGTGACGTCCACTACCTGCGCCGCGAGGATTACCACGACCACGCGGCGCTGCTCTGCGTACAGACCAAGTCGACGCTCAGCCAGCCGAAGATCAGCTTCGACACGAACGAGTTCTACCTGCGCTCGAGCGAGGAGATGGCGGACTCGTTCGCTGAGTGGCCGGAGGCGATCGCGAGCACGGTCGAGATCGCCGAGCGCTGTGACGTCGAGCTCGAGCTCGACCGGCAGCTGATTCCCTCCTACCCGGCGCCCGACGGTCTCAGCGAGAGCGAGTACCTGCGCAAGCTCGTCGAGGAGGGGCTGCGGCGGCGCTACGGAGACCCGGTGCCGGCGACGGCGCTGGAGCGAGCGCACTACGAGCTCGGAGTGATCGAACGGATGGGCTTCAACGCCTACTTCCTGATCGTCTGGGACTTCGTCAAGTACGCCAAGGACTCGGGGATCGCCGTCGGGCCGGGCCGCGGCTCCGCCGCGGGCTCGATCGTCGCCTACTCGCTGCAGATCACCGATGTCGACCCACTCCGCTACGACTTGCTGTTCGAGCGCTTCCTGAACCCCGAGCGTGTGTCGATGCCCGACATCGACATCGACTTCTCCGTCCGCGGCCGCGAACGCGTGATTCGCTACGTGACCGACAAGTACGGCAAGGAGTCCGTCGCTCAAATCGTGACCTTCGGAAAGATGCTCCCGCGCGCCGCTACTCGGGACGCCGCCCGCGTCCTGGGCCACGACTACGGCGTCGGGGACCGCTTGGCGAAGCTGATTCCCGACCCGGTGATGGGGCGCTCGCCGAGCTTCGAGGAATGCTTGGCGCCCGGGCAGCCGCTGCGTGCTGAGGTCGAGCGTGACGGGACCGCGAAGCAGATCGTCGAGGTCGCCCGGGGACTGGAGGGCATCGTGCGCAACTCCTCGATCCACGCCGCCGCGGTCGTGATCGCCGACCGGCCGCTGACCGAGATCGTGCCGCTGCAGATCGCCGACGCCGGGTCAGACGAGGACGGCGAGCGCGTGTTCAGGACCGTGACCCAGTTCTCGATGAAGCCGATCGAGCAGATCGGCCTGCTCAAGATGGACTTCCTGGGTCTGCGCAACCTCGACGTGATCGAGGACGCGCTCGACATCATCGAACGCTCGACCGGGCAGCGTCCGGACATGGGAACGCTGCCGCTGGACGACGCCAAGACCTATGAGATGATGGCTAGGGGCAACTCGATCGGCGTGTTCCAGTTCGAGTCCGAGGGCATGCGCGAGACGCTCAAGAAGGTCAAGCCGAGCGAGCTCGAAGAGCTGATCGCCCTCAACGCGCTCTACCGGCCGGGACCGATGGAGCAGATCCCCGCCTACACGCGGGGCAAGCACAACCCGGAGACGGTCTCCTACCCCGACGAGCGGCTGCGCCCGATCCTCGAGTCGACTAACGGGGTGGTCGTCTACCAGGAGCAGGCGATGCAGATCTCCAAGGAGATCGCCGGCTTCAGCGGCGCCAAGGCAGATGACCTGCGCAAGGCGATCGGCAAGAAGAACCGGGCGGCTATGGCCAAGCTCAAGCCCGAGTTCGTTTCCGGCTGCCGGGCTTCGGGAACCAGCGAGTCGGTGATCGAGTGGCTCTGGATGGCCAACGAACGGTCCGCCGACTACTCGTTTAACAAGTCGCACTCGGCCTGCTATGCGCTGATCGCCTACCGCACCGCCTGGCTGAAGGCCAACTACCCGGCCGAGTTCATGGCGGCGCTGATCTCCTCGGTGATGGACACCAAGGACAAGGTGCCGTTCTTCGTCGCCCAGGCCGAGCAGATGGGGATCGCGATCCTTCCCCCGGACGTCAACCTGTCTGACCACAAGTTCGTGGTCGTCGACGGCAATGTCCGCTTCGGGCTCGACGCCGTCAAGGGCGTCGGCTTCCAGGCCGTCGAGGCGATCAAGCGCGCTCGGGAGGAAGGGGGGCCGTTCGCCGACCTGTTCGATTTCTGTGAGCGGATCGACAACCGTGCCGTCAACAAGAAGGCGATCGAGGCGCTGATCAAGTGCGGCGCGTTCGGATCCACCGGCGCCACGCGCAAGGGAATGCTGGCGGTGCTCGAGCAGGCTCAGGCGGCGGGCCAGAAGGCCCAGCAGGACTTGGCCGTAGGCCAGGGCTCGATCTTCGACCTTGGGCCGGCCGAGGGCGGGCCCGGCGCAGCCGCGGCTGCGTTCGCGGGCCCGAGCCATGCCCCGATACCCAGCCAGGAGTTCAGCCGCTCGGAGCTGCTCGCGGCCGAGAAGGACTCAATCGGACTGTTCATCACTGCCCACCCGCTCAAGGATGTGGGGGCGGCGCTCAGAGCGCGCTCCGACGGCCCGCTGGCCGAGCTCGCCAGTCGCCGTGACGGCGACTGGGTGACGGTGGGGGGGATGGTGACGCAGGCCAAGCGGATCAAGACCAAGAAGGGTGACTGGATGATGTTCGCCACCCTCTACGACCTCGACTCGTCGGTCGAGATCATCGTCTTCGGCAAGGCGCTGGCCGCCAGCGAGGACGCGCTCGCCGCCGACTCGATCGTGCTCGTCCGGGGACGCGTCGACCACAAGGATCGCGACAAGACGTGCATCGTCGCCCAGCAGGTCGAGCGCTTCGAACCGAGCCAGTCCGAGCTGGAAGCGGCCCAGGCGCTGGCGGCGAAGCGGGTGCTCGCGCCGAGCGCGCTGCGGCTCCGGCTCGACGCAACCGCGCTCCCGGCCGCGGCGCTGGGCGAGCTCAAGGACCTGCTGGCCGGCTTCCCCGGGGAGCTGGACGTGGTCATCGAGCTCAGCACGAGCGTCGGTCGGCGGTGCCTGAAGCTCGGCCCGAGCTTCAGGGTGCAGCGGAGCGCGGGGCTGCACGCCGAGCTCGACGCGCTCCTAGGGGCGGCGCTGATCGATGAGGCGGCCATCCCGGTCGCGAGGACCGCCGCCGCCGCGAGCATCGCCTGACGCAGCGCTGAGGGCCACACCGGGCGCGGCCGGACCGCCAGCGTACCTCTACTTCACGTGCAGGTTGATCCCGATCAGCAGCAGCGGCCAGAGCACGATCGCCAGCAGCGCCGAGGCCACGAGCTTGAGCGTGTCCACATTCGCGAGGTAGTGGTGCGCCGAGGCGACCAGCACCCCGACGATCAACCAGATGATGCTCGAGAGGCTCGATCTCACGGCTGCCCAGTCTATTCCGGTAGCCACGGTCCGCGCCAGGAGCCGACGCCCGATAGGAGCCGCTCGGCCTCGGCTGGGCCCCATGAGCCGGGCGCATAGCTGTGCACCGGCGGCGGGTCATCGAGCAGCGGCGCGAGCACCCGCCAGCTGGCCTCGACCATGTCCTGGCGGGTGAAACGGGTGCTGTCGCCGATGATCGCGGCGTGCAGGAGCACCTCGTAGGGGGTGGGCCCCTCGCCGCCCTCGTCCGTGAAGTCCGTGTCGAGCGCGATCTCGCTCGGCCCTGTGCGGTCGGCGCGCTGGGCGTCGAGGATCACGCGGATGCCGGTCGACGGGTCGATCCTGATCACGATCTGGCTCGGCTGCGGACGGCGGTGCGCGGTGGAGATGAACTGCAGCCGCGGTGGATGCTTGAACACCAGCCTCAGCTCGGTCTGGCGGACCGGGAGGCGCTTGCCGGTCCGGATGAAGAACGGAACTCCGGCCCAGCGCCAGTTGTCGACCTCGAGCCGCAGCGCGGCGAAGGTCTCGGTCTCGGAATCCGACGCGACCCCGTCGACCTTCCGGTAGCCGTCATACTGGCCCCGAACGTAGTGCTCCGGGCTCGCGTCGCGCATCGCGCGAAAGACGGCGAACCTGGCGTCCTTGAGGGTTTCGGCGTCGCCGCCGGCCGGAGCCTCCATCGCCGCGGCCGCCAGCAGCTGCAGCAGATGGTTGACGACCACGTCGCGAAGCGCCCCGACGGGGTCGTAGAAGTGGCCGCGGTCCTCGACGCCGAACTCCTCCGCCATCGTGATCTGGACGCTCGAGATGTAGTTGCGGTTCCAGACCGGCTCGAGCATCGTGTTGGCAAAGCGCAGGTAGAGGAACTCCTGGAGCCCCATCTTGCCGAGGAAGTGATCGATCCGGTAGAGCTGCGACTCGGCCACGTACTCGTGCAGCTCGGCCGCGAGTGTGCGGGCGGATTGCCGGTCGTGTCCGAAGGGCTTCTCGACCGCTACGCGGCGGCCGCCGTCGAGCAGCCCGGCCTTTGCCAGCCTCGCCACCACGGTCGCGAACAGCGACGGGGGGATCTCGAGGTAGAAAACCGGGTTGTGGGCTTCGCCGAGCGCTGTGGCCACCCGCTCGTAGGTCTGCGGATCGCCGAAGTCGCCGCTGACGTACGACAGCCGCTCGGCGAACCGCTCAAACACGTCCTCGTCGAGCTGCTCGCCGGTCTCGATGATCATCTGGCGGGCGTGATCGCGCAGCTTGTCGACTGACCAGTCCTCGACCGCGACGCCGATCACCGGGCAGGGCAGCAGATCACGCCGCTCGAGACGGTACAGCGATCGGAGCGTCATCTTGCGCGCCAAGTCGCCCGTGATCCCGAACACCACCAGCGCGTCGGCGTCGCGGCTGCGCTCGCTCATCGCCGACCCAACCTACACGTCTTTGCGCTTGCGCACCGTCCTGGCCCGCGCCGCCTTGCCCCGCTTGCGGAGCTTGAAGCACAGCGCCACCTCGTCCGGCGAGGGACCCTGGCGATCGGGGCCCTGGGTCTCGAGCACGCACGGCAACTCGTCGAACCGTGGCTCGGACAGGAACGCGGCACAGCCATCCTCACCGAGCTCTCCCTGGCCTACGTTGGCGTGCCGGTCCACCCCCGAGCCGAGCGGCGTCCGCGAGTCGTTGAGGTGCAGCGATCCGAGCCGCCGCAGCCCGGCGGCCCGGTCGAAGCGATCGATGGTCTCGGCCAGCCCGTCAGGGGTACGGATGTCATAGCCCGAGGCGAGCAGGTGACAGGAGTCCAGGCAGACGCCGAGCCGCGGGCCCCCGCCGGCCGCGTCCACCAGTTCCGCGAGCTCCTCGAAGGAGCGCCCGAGCGTCCCGCCGGAGCCAGCCGTGTCCTCGAGGTGCAGTGGACAGCGCTCGGACTCCGACAGCGCCTCGCCGATCACCTTGCCCGCCCGCTTGATCGCCCTGGCGACGTTGCCCTGCTTCGCCGACCCGGGGTGCAGCACGACGCCGGTGGCGCCGATGCCGTCGCCGACGCGCAGCGACTGGATCAGCGACGCCCGAGACTTGTCACGGATCTCCTTGTCCTCGGAGGCGCAGTTGAGCAGGTAGACGGCGTGGATCAGGACGGCCTTGATCGGGCTCGGCTGCACCGCCGCCCTGAACGCCTGGAAGTCGTCCTCTTCATAGGCCGTCGGGCGCCACATCCGCGGCGACTGGTTGAAGACCTGGATAGCCTGACAGCCGCGCTCGGCGCCGCGCTGGACCGCGTTGGCGAGACCTCCCGCCGGAGAGACGTGGGCGCCGATTAGCATCTCGTGACTGTGTCCATTCGAGTTCGCTTTGCTCCATCCCCGACCGGGGCGCTGCACATCGGCGGTGCCCGAACCGCGCTCTATAACTGGCTGCTCTCCCGCGGCCCGGGCACCGGGTCCGACGGTCGCGCGGGCACGCTGGTGCTGCGGATCGAAGATACAGACCGCGAGCGGTCCACGCCCGAGAACGTCGCGCAGATCCTCGATGCCCTGCGCTGGCTGGGACTCGACTGGGACGAGGGCCCGATCTTCCAGTCAGAGCGCTCAGAGCGCCATCGCGAGGCGCTGGCGCAGCTGCTGGACCGCGAGGCGGCGTACCAATCGAGCGCGACCGCCGAGGACGTCAGGGAGTTCAAGGCGAGGTACGGCTCCGAGCGCGGCTTTCGCGGTGAGCCCGAAGCCGCTGGAGCGGTGCGGCTGCGCGTCCCGGACACGGGTGAGACGATCGTCGACGACGTGATTCGCGGCCAGACCCGGTTTCCGAACGCGAGCATGGATGATCCTGTGATCGCCCGTGCCGACGGCTCGCCGCTGTACAACTTCGCCGTCGCGATCGACGATCGCGACGCGGGTATAACCGACGTGGTCCGCGGCGAGGACCATCTGTCGAACACGCCCAAGCAGCTACTCGTGCTCGAGGCGCTCCAAGCGACGCCGCCGCGCTACGCACATCTGCCGCTTCTCCTTGGCACCGACGGGCGAAAGCTGTCAAAGCGCCACGGCGCCGCCTCGGTCCAGGAGCTCAGAGACGCCGGCTACCTGCCCGAGGCGGTCGACAACTACATCGCCCTGCTGGGCGCGGGCTTCGCCGCCGATGAGGAGCATTTCACGCTGCCCGAGCTGGCCGAGCGCTTCCGGCTGGACCGGGTCTCCAAGAACCCGGCGGTGTTCGACGAGCGCAAGTTGCGCCACATGAACGGGCGCCATCTGCGCGAGCTTTCCCCCGACGAGCTGACCCGGCGCCTGGAGGAGTACACCGGCCACACGGGGCTGCGCGACGCGGTCTCGATTTCCCGTGAGAAGATCCAGACGCTGGCTGACTTCTGGCCGCTGGCGTCGTTCGTGTTCGACGGTCCTGTTGATGACCCAGCCGCGTTCGAGAAAACGATCGGACGCGACGGCGGAGCGCAGACGCTGGCCTGGGCGCGTGACGCGCTGGCGGCCGCTGAGCCGTTTGACCCGGACACGATCGAGGCGGCGCTGCGCGGCGTCGTGCAGCGCAGCGGGGCCAAGCCCGGCAAGGTTTTTCAGCCCGTGCGGGTGGCGCTCGCCGGACAGACCGTGTCTCCCGGTATCTTCGAGACCTTGGCGCTGCTCGGCCGTAACGAGAGCCTGGGGCGAATCGACAAAGCTCTGAGCCGCGCTCGTGGCGAGGGCGGGGCAAAGCCGCAGGGAGGCTAAACCGCTGTCGAAAGTCTGCCGATAGACGGTCAATGACGCCCCTTGCGGCTGTGAAACCGACGTTCAGCGATTCGTACGCCTCGCGCCAGCGTCACCACAACGAGGGGCACGGTCGCAGGCTGACGGCTGCGTTCGAGGCCCTCGAGGCGTATCCGGTGCTGGTCGAGTCCAGAAACCGCGTGCTGCGCCTGTTCGAGGACGGAGAGCCGTCGACGGCGGACGTGGTAGCGGCGATCGAGGGCGACGTCGCGCTCGCGATCACGGTCGTGCGCCTCGCCAACCAGGTCCAAGGCCCGATGAGAGGTCGCGTCGACAGCGCGGTCAGCGGGGTCGAGGTCCTCACGCCGAGGACCGTGCACGCGATCGCGCAGCACGCCCGAACGTTCGACTTCTTCGAGCGGGCCGCCGTGTGGCACGGGATTCCCGAGCGCTTCAGGCTTCACGCGGCGGCCACGCAGCGGGCCGCCGACCGGCTCGCCAAGGAGAAGGCCTACGAGGCTCGCGACCGTCTGATGGTGATCTCGCTCCTGCACGACATCGGCAAGCTCGTCCTGATCCACGCCTATCCCGGTTATCCGGACCAGGTGCACGGCGATGCCGGCACCCCCGAGGAGCGGCTTCAGCGCGAGCGCCGGGAGCTTGGGGTAGATCACGCGCTCGTGGGGGGAGTGCTGGCGCGCCGGTGGGGCTTGCCGCGCTCGATCGCGAGCGTCATCGAGCGCCACCACGCCGAGGACGCCGAGGGTGAAGCTGCCCTGGTGCGGCTGGCCGACATGCTTGCCCATTACCTGCTGGGCGGGGCGGTCAGCCCGGCGGAGCTGCTCGCGGCGGCGCGCAAGGTCGGCGTCGGCCCGGCGGAGCTCCGCACGGTGATGTACGAGCTGCCGCTGCCGACCTCGGGCACCCGGCCACGCAGCGTCGACCCGTGCCCGATGTCCGGAAGGGAAATCGATGTGCTGCGTCGCTTGGCTCGAGGGCTGGTCTACAAGCAGATCGCCGGCGACCTCGGGTTGTCGACCAGCACCGTGCGTACGCATCTGCACAACGTGTACCGCAAGCTCGGCGCGATGGATCGCGCCCAGGCTGTGCTGATCGCGACCGAGCGCGGCTGGATCTAAGACAAGCCCGGCCGGATGCCGGGCTGTGGTGAATGCCGGCACGATTGAGCCGGTCTCCTGGAAACCAAGAGGATCGATCGTGCTGGCCCAGAGCCGGATGCGGTTACCGGACCCTGAACCCCCGACCCCTGCATTACGATCGAGCCCGACGATGCTCTCGATCACGACCAAGTCGCCGTACGCGCTGACCGCGCTGGTCGAGCTCTACCGCCACGGCGAAAGGGGGCCGGTCCCGATCGCCGAGCTCGCGCGGCGGCGCGAGATCCCGGTGCAGTTCCTCGAGCAGCTGTTCGCGACGCTGCGCCGCGCGGGGGTCCTGCGCTCGCAGCGCGGCGTCAAGGGTGGCTACGCGTTCGCGCGCCCGGCGGCCGGCGTGACCGTGCTCGAGCTGGTCGAGCTGCTCGACGGCCCGCTCGGACGGGGCGCGAGCGGGGTCTTCTGCGAAGCGGCGCAGGCGGCCGGTGCCGTGCTCGCCGGGGCGACCGTGGCCTCGGTCGCCGAGCAGGAGATCCGCGCCGCCGGCGCGCCTATGTACCACATCTAACCCAAAGGCGATCGCGGTAGGGACGGGTCTTCGTCGTTGGTGACTCGACCCGCCCCCCGCGCAGATCCCAGCGTGCACTGCTAGCGCACTGGGCTCCTCCCTTGGGTTCTGGCGTCGAATCGCTTTTCGGGGTAGGGGTGCTGGATGCGGGCGGGTGGTAGCCATCGGTTCGCGAGGCGGTTCATCCGTTCCCAGTCCAAGCGGTGGCGTTGGCTGCGGCGCCGTAGCGCCCAGCACCAGTGCCGGGTTGCCTGGGTACGGAATTGGATGATCGCGTCGCTGTTGCTGGGCACTCCGTAGTAGTTGCAGTGCCCACGGATGACGCTGGCGAGCCAGCGTCCTTGCTCGGGGGTCGGGAGATGCCGTCGTCGCATCAGCTCGGCCTTGACCTCGCTGAGCTTCGCGGCCATCCGCTTCTTGATCGTGACGCGCTTGAGCGTGAAGCGTCCTTTCCTCGTCTTCGCGCAGATGTGCGTGAAGCCGAGGAACTCGAACGTCTCAGGCTTCCCGAGTCCACGCGCCTTCCGATCACGGGCGGCATGCCGTCCGAACTCGATCAGCCGCGCCTTCTCCGGGTGCAGTTCCAGGCCGAACTTCGCAAACCGTTCGCGAAGCTCCACGAGGAACCGCTCGGCATCATCGCGATGCTCAAAGCCCGCGATGTAGTCGTCGGCGAACCGCGTGAGGATGACGTCCCCACGCGCGTGCCGCCGCCGCCACTGCTCGGCCCATAGGTCGAACACGTAGTGCAGGTAGACGTTGGCAAGCAGCGGCGAAACTGACGCCCCTTGCGCGGTCCCCCGCTCGGTCTTCGACCACTCCCCGTTCTCGATGACCCCCGCGGCGAGCCATTTCTGGATCAACCGCAGGACCCGCTTGTCCGCGATCCGGTGCTCGAGGAACGTCACCAGCCACGATTGATCGAGGCTGGTGAAGTAGTCGCGGATGTCCGCGTCGAGCACCCAGCTCACCTTCCTGCGTGTGATCCCGGTCGCGAGCGCATCCAACGCGTCATGCGGTGAGCGCCCCGGCCGGAATCCGTAGGAGAAGCCACGGAAGTCCGTCTCGTAGATGCTGTTCAGCACCTCGACGACCGCTCGCTGAACGATCTTGTCCTCCAGCGCGGCGACACCGAGCGGCCGTGGCCGCCCGTCCCGTTTCGGGATGTACGCCCTCCTGACCGGCTTCGCCCGATAGCTCCCACAGTGCACGCACCGGTGCAGGTCCTGGAGGTTTCCCTCCAGATCTGACCCGTACTCGTGCCAGCTCACGCCATCGACCCCGGGAGCGGCCTTCGGCCGAAGCGCGAAGTACGCCGCCCGGAGACGGTCGACATCGACGTGATGCAGGAGCGCGGTGAACTTCGCGTCCTTGTCCTTCTGTGCGACTTGGCGCACGCGATCCAGCGCACTTGGCGCGCCTTGCCCGGCACTGAGTCCGGGACGCGTTTTGCTGGCCGCGTTCCCCTCGGGCAGCCCCCTTCCCTCCACCACCTCCGCCCCCGCCAGAGCGGGGTTGTTCGGCGGCTTCGTAGGTAGTACGGGGCTGTCTGACTTCCCGCCGTCGTTCATCGAGGGCGTACCGCCTCAGCGTTCCCCTCACGGCCCGACATGAGCTGATCTGCCACCCCGCGAACCATCCAGGACGGGGCATCATCAACCATCACGGGCGACCGCGGGATCTCCCGGTTCTCGCGCCTGGAGACTCCGTGCATGCACCGGTTCTTCGACCGCGCGGGGTCCGCCGGCCACTCGCGATAACGCGACCGACGATCTTGCCTTCCGCCACGCTTAACGACGTCGGCACCCCGGAACCCTTGATTTCGCGGCTCAATAGCCGAGCCTGCACGTACCCCTGTCAACGCTTCACCCCCGCCCTCACGGGCGACGGCGCATGACTCAGGGTCATCGTGACTCGCTAGATCTTCGATGTAGAGCGTTTTCATCTCCTTCTCCAGGCCGGTTTATCCCGGCGTTTCTAAGCGTTCAGTCCC
>JBPCQU010000027.1:0-7098 GCA_050997795.1 Solirubrobacteraceae bacterium
CCTATTTCCTGGCCTCGCACCCGCTGTGCTCGCTGCTTCCCCTGCTCGGCACCGACTACCCCCACGTGCCGCTCTCCCGCAAGGCGGACTACATCGTGGCGACGAACCCCGTGGGGCGACCCGCGGATGCAATCGGACCCCCGCTGCGCCACAACGCGGGGTACCGCCTGTACCGCGAGAATCCGTCGGTGCCGGGGGTGAGCACCTGCTCGCAGCGGCGGCTGGACCGGATCTACACGGGAATCGGCTACAGCCCCTACTGAGCCAGCGGGGCAGCCGCCCAGCCCCTCTCTGATCGTCCGCGCTCAGCCGACGCCGGTCAGGCTGACGCCCAGGACTCTCTGGGCCTGGGTCACGAAATCGCCTCCGATCAGCGGAGCCCGGCGGTGGCCGCGGACGCTGAAGTCGATCGCATTGCACGGGCCGCTGGGCGCGGTCAGTGGCGGGTAGTCGACATAGGTTGCCCGTGCGAGCAGCTTTCCGGCGACGCGGGCACGGAACGCGAGCCTCACCACCCGCGCACCCACGTTGGTGAGCCCGGGGCAACTGTAGGTCCCCGGCTGGACGATCGGCATCTTGTCGATCAGGGCCACGATCCGGCGCACCTTCACCGCGCTCGTGACGCTGAGCGAGGCCGTCGTCGGGCCGTCCAGCTTCGCGCTCGTGACGTCGATCTCGTGCGTACCTGCGGGGACCCGTTCGCTCGCGGGACGCGGCACGATCCAGTCAGACTCGGCCTGGGCGAGCACGCCCGTGGCGCTGCTCGACAGCGAGGTGACCGACACCGCCAGCTCGCGCAAACCGATCACCCCGCCGATCGCCGGCCAGCTGTAGTCGAGAGTCTCCACAGTCCGTCCCGAGGGCCCGCCGGAGCCCGACCCGGTCGCATAGAACTTCGCCCCCGCCGGGGCGTGCGCCTTGATGTAGGCCAGCAGGGAGTCGGGGCGGCCCGGCACCACCCACCAGGCGTGAACGTCGGCGCGCGCGGTCGTCGCGACCAGCGCGCGCAGCGGCTTGAGCAGGCCGCCGTCGCCGGCCGGCTCGGTTGTCGACACCGAGGCCCCCACAGGCAAGCGCAGGCGGCGCAGGAGCTTGGCCGCGTCGCTGCGGGCCGCGCGCCGATTGCTCGCGGAGGTCACGACGGGTTTGCCCGGCGCCGCGCTGACGGTGCCTGCGAAAGCCGCGCCGGCGCACGCGCCGATTGCCGAGCCAACCAGCAGCGCTGTCCTCAGGCGAGCGGGAACCATCCTCAAGCAGACTACGCTCCCGCGCCGAGGTCGACGGAGCTTGCGGGATAACTCGACCGAGGACAAGAAGCTCCTGGACGCGGCCCAGCGGCGCTGGCCTGAGGTCTCCGAGCGAAAGCAGCTTTTGCTGCGGCTGGTCGAAGAGGACACGAGGCGTTCGCGAGCGTCGAGGCGCATCGTGAGACGCGGGATCGGCAGGAGCGAACGAGGATGGCGCTCGAGCGAATCCCGGCGCTCATCGACCACGAGCTGCTGCTGTCAGATCGCGCGTGGAGCTGACCCGCGCCCGCGAGCGACGCTGGGTACTGCTCGACAAGTCCGCCCTGGTTCGCGGCGCGGTGGTCCATCCCGGGCTCGGAGAGCCGTGCTTGTGCGCGATCACGCGGTTCGAGGTGCTCCACAGCGCTCGGTCTGCGCGATCCTCCGAAGATCTCGAGACGGAGCTTGACGCCTTTCCCGAGCTGCGGATCGACGCCGAAACGATCGCGATCGCGCGGACCGGGCAGCGCGAGCTCGCCGCGCAAGCCCAGCATCGCGTTCCGATCCCTGATCTCCTGATCGCCGCCTGCGCGCAGCAGCACCAAGCCGCCGTGCTGCATTCCGACCGCCACTACGAGACCCTCGCCCGCGTGCTGTCGTTCGTCCCGATCCGGCTGGGTCTGGCTTGATCAGGACCCCGCGCCGAGGGGTTTGAGGGGTGCTTGGGGATAAGCCGCCCTATTGGCCACAATCCCGTAAGACTTCGGAGGCGCCCGGCGGGCAGACGGGCGAATCCCGCAGGCGGGACAGGCCTGCTAGTCGCCCTCGTCGAGCGGCGGCAGCGCCAGCGCGTGGGCGCTCGCGCCCTGCTCCTGGACCGGGATCTTGCCTTCGAGGTTGATCAGGCGGTAGCCGTGGCCCCGCATGAGCTGGGCGAACTCGGTGTGCGTGTCGTGAAGCTCACAGACGATCGCCGGCTGGTGGCGCTCGATCGTCTCGCGCATCCCCTCCAAAACGGCGATCTCGGCCCCCTCGACGTCTATCTTGACGAGACTCGGGGGCGGCAGCTCGCCCGAGGCCACGAGGTCGTCGATCGCCACCAGCTCGACTTCGATCACCCGCTCGGTGAACGGGTGCTCGCCGTACTCGACGAGCTTGGACCAGCTCTGGTCGTCGACCACCTGCAGGCGGCCTCGGCCCGAGGACGCCGCCACCGCCTTGGCGAACACGGTCACGTTGCGGATGTGGTTCAGCACCGCGTTGCGCTCGATCGCCTCGGCGTTGTCGGGCGCCGCCTCGAACGCGAACACACGGCCCTCGCCCAGACCCGTCAGGTGCGCGCCGAGCAGCGAGAAGAAGCCGAGGTTGGCGCCGATGTCATACAGCACGTCGCCCGGCCCGAGGTGCCTGACCATCGCCTCCTGGACCGCGCTCTCCAGGTTCCCGCCGGCGATCGAGCCCACGTGGGCGTGGGAGATCGGGAGCGAGCGCATCTCGAACACGAGCCCTCCGGCGTAGCCCTGCGGGACGCGCAGCACGCCGTTCTCGAGCCAGCGGACGAACGCCCGCATCGCCAGGGCCCGCGGGCCGCTGGCCTGAATTGCCTCAGCCCGCAGCTCTCGCAGCCGCGGATGGCCGAGCCGGATCAGGCGGCGCACCAGCATCGAGCGGTTGAGGCCGAACCGGCCAAACGCATGCCTGATCCTCATGCCGGGGCTCATGCCGGGGCTCATGCTGCCGCCAGGCCCGTGAGCGCGCCGCGGAGGCGGGCCGCGGTGCGTTCGTAGTCGTACTCGGCCAGCCGCCGCTCGCCCCGCGCGGCGAGCTCCCCCCGTAGCTCCGGATCGCTCACCACGATCCGCAATAGCTCGGCGACCGTCGCGATCCTGTCCTCTTCCCCGAGCAGCACGCCGGCGTCGGCGACGACCTCGCCCACGGCGCCGGCGTCACGGGCGATCACCGGCAAGCCGAAGTGAAACGCCTCGAGCAGCGGGATGCAGAAGCCCTCGTGCTCGGACAGACACAGGAACGCGTCCGCCGCGCGGTAGCGATCCCACAACTCGGCCCGCGACAGCCCGGTGGCGAAGGTGACCGCGCCGGGAGCCAGCGCTTCGGCGAGGCGGCCCAGCGCGGCGCCGAAATCACGCGACAGCGGCACCCCCACGAGCACCAGGCGGGCGTCGGGCTGCCAGCGGCGGAAGCGGGCGAAGGCGCGGATCACGAGATCCTGGCGCTTGTGCGGGACAAGTCGGCCCACGAACAGGACGGTCGGCGGCGCGGTGGCCGGGGCCGCATCCGGCGTGGGCGCTTCGGCCTCGATCGCCCGGCGATCGAACAGCACCGGGATCACCTCGGCCTCTCGGCCTGAGAGCTCGCGCAGCTCTTGGGCGTTGAAGCTCGACACCCCCGCCAACATACCGGCCCCCCGCGCGAGCTCGCCCAGCTGGCCGCGAGCCTGCTGGCAGCGGACCGCCTCCAGCGGGTCGCTCAGCCAGAAGTACTGCGCCGGGGTGATGTTGTGAGAGACCAGCAGGTAACGCGGATAGGACGCCAGCACCCGCTCGAGGCCGGTGGCATAGCCCGAGTAGTGCAGCACCAACAGCTCGTCAGGATCGGGGCGCAGGGTTCGCAGCGGCTTGATCGTCCCGCGAGCCATGTCGCGGGCCTGAACCGGTGCGTAGTCCTGGCCCGACCAGCCCCAGCGCCGGAACAAAGCGCGATAGGCGAGCGCCTGGTTGGTGACGGCGTCCACCGGGCCGGCGGCGCACAGGACCTGGGCGACCCTCATCCGGGCGGAAGCTCGCCGTCCACGCGCCGGCGGTCGCCGCCCACGCGCCGGCGGTCGGCTTCCTCGAGCTCCGCGACCCGCCTCTCCAACGCCATCACGTGGGCCGCGATGTGGGCGTTGAAGCGGGTCTGCTGGGCGCTCATCTGCCCCAGGTACTGGCGCAGACCCCGAACCAGCAGCAGCTTGGCGAGCGTGATCGGTCGCCCGAAGCGGCGAGTCGAGTAGACCTCCGCCGCCTCGGGCTCGATGATCGCCCAGTCGGCCAGGCGCTCCGAGACCGCCGCGTGCTCGAGGCTCCACGGCGCGGCGTCTGGCTCCTCCTGTCCGCCGTCGGCCGCGGCCGCTCGCCGCGCCGCGGCCAGCGCCTCCCCAGGATCCTTCATGACGCGGCCTCCGCGGGCGCGAGTGATTGCCAGCTGCCGCCGAGGTCGACAACGCCCTGGGCGTCCGTTTCCTCCGAGACGACCGAGAAGCGGATCGTCCGGTCCAGCGAGGGCGCGTCACCCATTTGCACCGCGCCGAGCGTCAGGTCATATTCGCCGCCGAGCAGCGTCAGCGCCGGCACGTCGAACGCCACCGCGGCGCCGCCGTCACGATCGAGGGCGGGCTCGGTCGTGGTGCGGAACAGGCGGGCGCCGTCGCCGGCGCGGAGCTCGAGCCCGAGGCGCGCCCGAGCCACGTTCTCTCGGGCCTTCAGAATCGCCACGATCCGCATCGGCTCGCCAGTCCGGAAGACCGTGGCCGGGCGGCCGGCGCCGTCGACCAGCTGCACCTCGTGGACGTCGATCGCCCGCGCGTGATGCGGCCTGACCGACACGCCGGCTCCGTGCTCGGCGCCGATCAGCCGGTGATAGAAGAGCAGACCCTCGGCCGTCGGACCGTCGAACATCACCCGCCCGCCCTCGAGCACGACCACCCGCTCGCAGATGCGCTCGATCGCCCCCGCATTGTGGGAGACGAGCACGACCGTCGTCCCGGCGGCGATCTGCTCGGAGATCCGCTGCATGCACTTGCGCTGAAAGGCCTCGTCGCCGACCGCGAGCACCTCGTCGATCAGCAGCACGTCGGCGTCCAGATGGGCGGCGATGGAGAACCCGAGCCGGACGAACATCCCCGACGAGTACGTCTTGACCGGAATGTCGATGAACCGCCCGAGCTCCGAGAACTCGATGATCCGCGCTATCCGCTGCTCCACCTCGGCCTTGCCCAGCCCGTACAGCGCTCCCTGCAGGTAGATGTTCTCGCGCCCCGAGAAGTCACGGCTGAAGCCGGCCGCCAGCTCGAGCAGTGACACCACCCGCCCGCCGCACCCCGCCTCGCCGGAATTGAGCGGCACGATCCCGGCGAGCACGCGCAGAGTCGAGGTCTTGCCCGCACCGTTGCGACCGACCATCCCAACCGTCTCCCCGGGCGCGATCCGGAGATTGACGCCCTGGAGGGCGGGCACCGCGGCCGGACCCGGCGCCCGGACTCCCAACAGCAGTCCCTTGAGCGTGCGCGCCGAATCGGCCCGGACGCTGAACGATCGCGTGGCGTCGCGCAGCACGATCTCTCCCGGGCGCAGCTCGCCAGCCCTCATACCACGACCGCCAGCTCGCCCTCCATGCGCCTGAAGACCGCGCTGCCGGCGAGCAGCGCCACCGTCGCGGCCACGAACACGTAAGCCATCCGCCCCGGGTCGGGCGCGGTTCCGTAGTAGAGGATCGAGCGGAAGGCCGCGATGAACGGCGCCACCGGGTTGACCCAGTCAAGCAGCGTCTCGACCAGCGGATGGCGCTGCACGAAACCGATCGTGTCCGGCCGGAAGAAGATCGGCGTCAGGAAGAACCACGGCAAGAGCGCAGCGGCGAGGATCGGGGCCACGTCCCGGAAGTAGGCGTGCAGGACCGAGACGATCAGAGCGCAGCCGAGCACGAAGCCGAACATCAGCGCCACCAGCACCGGCAGCAGCAGCCACGCCGAGACGGTGCCGCGCAGCGCGAGGCTGAGGGGGGTCAGCAGCACGAGGATCGCGGCGAAGGTGATCAGCTGCACCGTCACCACCGCCGCTGGGATCGTCTCCCGCGGGAAGCGCGCGCGGCCCACGATGCTTCCCTGCTCGATCAGCGACCCCGCGGCGGACAGCAGCGACTGGGCAAAGAAGGTCCACGCCATCAAGCCGATCATCAAGAAAATCGGGAAGTCGGCGAAGTGCTGGAGCCTGAACACGTGGCCGAACATCAACGTGTAGGCGCCCATCAGCACCAACGGATTGATCAGGTACCAGAGGATGCCCAGCGAGGATCCCTTGTACTTCCGGCGCAGCTCGCGCCGGACGAGCTGGGAGAACAGGTACCGGTAATCGGACACGGTCAGTCATTATCGGCTTTCGAGCAGCAGCGTCACCGGCCCGCAGTTGACGAGCTCCACCTGCATCTGCGCGCCGAACACGCCCCTGCGGGCAGCGAGCCGCGCACAGAAGCGCTCATACAGCGGCTCGGCCACAGGCGGCGCCGCTGCGGCGACGTAGCTCGGCCGGTTTCCCCGCCGCGTGTCGCCGTACAGCGTGAACTGGCTCACGCACAGCACCTCGCGGTCCCCCAGCGGCTCGTTCATGCGTCCCTCGGAGTCGGGGAACACCCGCAGCGCGCGGACCTTGTCGGCGAGCCGATCGGCCTCGGGGGGTGAGTCGTTGCCGTGCACGCCGAGCAGGACCAGCAGGCCCGGGCCGATCTCCGCCACGCGCTCGCCGTCGACCCGCACCGAGGCCCGGCTCACCCGCTGGACCAGGGCTCGCACGGCGGCTAGGCCTCGCGCAGCTCGGCCGCCGCCCGCTCGGGGGCGACGATGTTGAGGTTGACCCCGGCACCGAGCTCGCGCCCGGCCAGGTGGGTGAGGCGGGGCAGGATGTCGATCCGCCAGCAGAACTGCTCGGCGCCACGCGGGGCGGTCCGGACCCAGAGGCCCAGCGGTAGGCTGGCGCCGAGCTTGCGCGCCAGCCGGCCCAGCGCGTCGTGGAGCATCGCGGCTCCGCTCGGACCGGGGTCCTCGAAGCGCGCGCGCGGCGTCCGCGGGGCGATCAGCAGCCGGTAGGGCAGCCGCGCC
>JBPCQU010000044.1:0-19956 GCA_050997795.1 Solirubrobacteraceae bacterium
GTCGCGTGGTCAGCCGGCCCGGCGGACACCTCGTCGGCCACCGGCTCGAGCGATGGCTACGGCTATGGCTCCGGCTACGGCGGCTACGGCGGTTACGGCGGCGGATACGGCTACTAGCCTCGTTGGACGCGCCGCTCGCGGTGATCGCATATTCTGCCTTCGCCGTGAGGAGACGACGATCGTAGAAGTTGACCTCAAGGGCCTGCTCGGCGGCGGCCGCAAGCTCGCTGAGCGCTTCGGCGACGAGGCCTACTACGTCGCGCTGTGCGTCCGCAGCGGCCTGGTCCGTCCCGAGCTCCCCCACCGCGTCGCCCAGATGCTGCTCGCGTTCGAGCGCTACGGGATGCTCGCTGGGGCGGTGACGATCGGCGCGATCCGCAACGGCGACCGCATCGCGTTGCGCGACGAGCGCGGCGACGTCACCTTCAAGGAGCTCGACCAACGCTCCAACGCGCTCGCCAACGCCTGGCTCGAGCGGGGGTTCGAGCCCGGGGGCGGAATCGCCATCCTGGCCCGCAACCACCGCGGCTTTCTCGACGCCGTGTTCGCCGCCGCCAAGTGCGGCGCCCGAATCGTCCTGCTGAACACCTCGTTCGCCGGTCCGCAGATCCGCGAGGTGGCCGGCCGCGAAGGGACTGACCTGCTTGTCTACGACGACGAGTATGAAGGCATGCTCGAGGGCATCGAGCCGCCGCACGGGCGCTGGCGGGCCTGGACTGAGGAAGACCGGGCAGCGGCCGACCGGGCCGAGGCCGACCGGGAGGCCGACCGGGCTGGCGCCGACGACACGATCGAGGCGCTGATCCAGGGCGGCTCGACCAAGGCGCCCCCGAAGCCCGGAACCGGGCCGAAGATCGTGATCCTCACCAGCGGGACGACCGGCACGCCAAAGGGCGCCCCGCGCAGCGAGCCCCGCTCGTTGTCGATCGTCGGCGGCCTACTCGACAAGGTCCCCTTCCGCGCCCGCGAGGTAACCGAGCTGTGTGTCCCGATGTTCCACGCGCTCGGCTTCGCGCACATGGCGCTCGGTCTGGCGCTCGGCTCGACGCTCGTGGTGCGCCGGCGCTTTGAGCCCGAGGCGACGCTCGACAGCCTCGAGCGCAATGAGGCGACGGCGCTGATCGTGGTGCCCGTGATGCTGCAGCGGATCATCGACCTCGGCGAGGACGTGGTCGAGCGCCATGACACGTCGGCGCTCAAGATCATCTTCGTCGGCGGCTCCCAGTTCGGGACCGAGCTGTGCAAGCGGGCGCTGCGCGCGTTCGGACCGGTCGTCTACAACCTATACGGCTCGACCGAGGTCTCCTACGCGACGATCGCCACCCCGGCCGACCTCGCGGAGGAGCCCGGCTGCGTCGGCGGCGTGGTCCGCGGCTCGATCGTCAAGATTCTCGATGACGACGGCGAGGAGGTCACACAGGGCGAGACGGGAAGGATCTTCGTCGGCAACTCCGGCCAGTTCGAGGGCTACACCGGCGGTGGCAGCAAGGAGCTGGTCAAGGGCCTGATGTCCTCCGGTGACGTGGGCCATTTCGACCGCAAGGGCCGCCTGTTCATCGACGGCCGTGACGACGAGATGATCGTCTCGGGCGGCGAGAACGTCTTCCCGGGGGAGGTCGAGGAGTTGCTCACCGGACACGAAGCGATCGAAGAGGTGGCGGTGATCGGCGTGCAGGACGAGAAATTCGGCCAGCGGCTGAAGACGTTCGTCGTGCTGCGTGACGGCAGGCAGTTGACCGAGGACGAGGTCAAGGGCCTAGTTCGCGAGAACCTCGCGAACTACAAGACACCCCGTGAGGTCGTGTTCATCGACGAGCTGCCGCGCAACCCGACCGGGAAGGTCCTCAAGCGCGAGCTCGAGAAGCTGGGCGCGGAGGACGCGTAACCGATCTGGCGTCATACGGGCCGCCGTTTGCCTCCTACCAGGCGGAGATCTTCCTGCGGGGGATGGGCGGCCAGACGCCCGAGCACCCGGTCTCGCTCGTCGAGCTTGCGCGGCAGGTGGAGCGCACGGCCGAGCCCAACACTGTCGCCTACGTGTTCGGGGGCGCCGGCACCGAGGACACGATGCGGGCCAACGAGGAGGCGTTTCGCCGCTGGCGGATCGTGCCGAGGATGCTGCGCGACGTCTCGGCGCGAGACCTGTCTGTGTCGGTGCTCGGCACCGAGCTCCCGGCGCCGGTGGCGCTCGCCCCGATCGGGACGCAGACAATCGTCCATCCCGATGGCGAGCTGGCGTCGGCGCGGGCCGCGGCCGCCGTCGGCCTGCCGATGGCCGTCAGCACCGTGTCGGCGAGCACGCTCGAGGAGGTCGCCGCGGCGGGGAGCGGCCCGAAGTGGTTTCAGCTCTACTGGCCCAACGACCGGGAGCTCGCAGCGAGCCTGCTCGCCCGTGCCGAGCAGGCCGGCTACCAGGCGGTGCTCGTCACCCTCGACACGTTCCTCCCCGGGTGGAAGCCGCGTGACCTGCAGGGCGCCTGGCAGCCTTTCCTGCACGGGGTGGGGATCGCCAACTACACCTCGGACCCCGTGTTTCGCGCCCTGCTGGCGCGGCCGCCCGAGGAGGACATCCAGGCCGCGGTCGGAGAATTCGTGGCCCAGTTCTCAAACCCCTCCCTGGCCTGGCACGACCTCGAGTTCCTGCGCTCGCGGACGACCCTCCCGATCGCGCTGAACGGGATCCTTCACCCCGACGATGCCCGCGCCGCCCGCGAGCACGGGATCGATGCGGTGGTGGTGTCAAACCACGGCGGCCGCCAGGTGGACGGCGCGATCGCGTCACTCGACGCCTTGCCGCCGATCGTCGACGCGGTCGGCGGCGAGCTCGAGGTGCTGCTCGACAGCGGCGTGCGCTCGGGCGCCGACATCGTCAAGGCGCTGGCGCTCGGAGCCGACGTGGTTCTCGTCGGCCGCCCGTACCTGTGGGGGCTGGCGGCGGGCGGCGAGGAGGGCGTGCTCGCCGTGTTGCGCGCGATCCTGGCCGAGCTCGATCTGACGATCGGATTGACGGGGCACACGCGCCCGGCCGAGCTGGGGGCAGGGTTGCTGGTTCGCGCAAGCTGACGCCGTCCCCCGGACCGTAGACTCGACCAATGCTGATCCTGCCGCCGGGCCACGCCCAGGCAGTCCGCCGGCCGCGTGCATTCCCACCGCGGGAGCGGGTGATGATCGGCGGCGTCCTCGGCGTACTCGTGGCGCTCGCCGTGGCGCTCGTGATCTCGTTTGCCACGGCCGGCCACAAGTCGGGCCATGGCTGCATCTCGGTCGGGCTGGCCTACTCGACCGGCGGGGCGCAGATCTACCGCTGCGGCGCTTCCGCAAAAGCGCTGTGCGCGGGCGTCGACCGCCCGGGGGGCAGCACCGGCTCCACGGCTCGTGCCTTCTCGATCGAGTGTCGCAAGGCCGGGCTACCCGTCGGCTGAGAGCAGGGCCTGGGTCACCGTCGTCGGCCGGGGGGCGTAGCGGGCCACGATTGCCCCGTGCGCGTACTCAAGGACGCTGATCCGCCGCACGATGATCGTGGGATCCGGCGAGGCGGACTGAAGGCGCAGGCGGAGCATCGTGATCCGCCGGTCGACCAAGGACAGCGGCACCTTGACCGCGGTTCGGCCCTGACCACCGTCGTAGAGGGGATAAGTCGTGGTGAAGTCATTGCTGTAGATACGGGAGCTTCCGGCCAGACGCAGGTCGACCCCGACCGCGCTGACGTCGTGGACCAGGCAATCGAGCGCGACGATCAGGTACTGACGCGCGTCGCCGGGCGCCGGCGAGAGAGAGTTGGTGGAGAAGTCTTCGCGCTCGCGCTTGACCTCCTGATCGGTGATCCCGTACGTCCACGGGTTGCGGTCCATCGCGCCCTCGCGGGTCTCTCCGGCCCGCGGCGGGGCGGCGAGCGCCTGCTGGAACCGGAACCGGGTGCGGCCGCGATCAGAGAAGTCGTTGTTGCCGGTCGATACGCGCAAGATCGGATGGTGCGCGAAATACTGGCCGTGAAAACCCGTATCGGTTTCGTCGAGAGCCGTGCGGTCCTCGGGAAAGGCCGGACCGCATTTGGTGCACGCGAGGTAGATGGGGTCGTGGATCGCGCCGCGCCGATCGACGGTGAGGCTGATCGCGCTTTCGATGTCGCTCATCCGTCCGTAGCCACCCCATAGCAGGAACGGCACGAAGCCTGTGCCGGCATCCTCGTTGCTCCAGGTCACCACGTAGGAGATCCGCTCCGCGCCGCCGGGCTGTCGAGACACCGTGGCGTAGGTCAGCTGCGGGGTGTCGCTGCGGGCGACGACGTGGCGGTCATAGAGCACCGGCGCATAGGCCAGCGCCCGGTAGGCGGCGTTGTGGCGTCCTACCACGAGCAGCCGCGCGCGGCGAACCACCGCGGTGGGCACCACATCCCGAGTGAGCGAAAGAGCGCTGCTGACGGTCACTATCACGCGGTGACGCCCGGTGCTCAGCGGACCGGTGAACCCCTCGTAGGTGAACGGGCGCGCGCCCGCGAACAGGACCACGGTCTGTGACTGGCCCCCGTCGACCGACGCCTGCACGACGACCGATGTGTCCCGCGAGCTGGCCCAGGTCGTTCCGGGGGCGCTCATCGTCAGCTCGAGCAGCCCCTCGCCGCGCACGGCATGACGCGGGACCCCCCGGCTCGGACTACCGGTGACGGCGCCGATACGTCCTCCGGAGATCCTCCCAGCCAGCGCTGCGAGCGTCGAAAGCCGAGCCGGGGCGCCGGGCCGTGCGACACCGGCCACCCCCCGCCGCGGGACGGCCGGCCTGCGCTCGTGGCCCCTTGGCGCGGGCGTGAGCGGCTTTCCGGGCGCGAAGTGAAGCGCCGACACCGCCAGCTGCGAGCGCTGCCCGAGGTTCTCGGCCCCGAGCAGGCAGACGGTGGTCCGGCAGTTGACGGTTCCCGACGCCGTCCGGATCACCGGGTGCACGCGCAAGCGCGCGGCGAAGGAGCCGTTGACGTTCGCCGGCGCGACGGTGACAAAGCGCTCGTTGCAGAAGTCGGGGCCGTCGCTCGCCGCCCTGATGCTGCACTGGACGACTGCCACCGCTGAGCGGGGTGCGAAGCCGGACCCGGCCACGCTCACCGTCTGCCCGTCGCGCAGAGCCGACGGCGCCGGCGAGACGACGAGCGCCGGGCCTGCCGCGGCGGCCGGGGCGAGGTCCACGCCAAGTCCGGCGACCGCAAGCGCGACGACGATCACGAGCCCGTAGCGGAGCACGCGCATAACATAGCCAGGACCGTGAGCGACCCGGCCGAGTTCCGCGCGCAGTTCCCGGTCCTCGAGCGGACCGCCTACCTGAACGCCGGAACCGAGGGCCCGCTCCCGCGCCAGGCCGCCGACGCGGTGCGCGAGCGGATCGAGCTCGAGCTGACCGGCGGTCGCTGCGGCAAGGCGTACATGACCTCGATCCAAGACCTCGCGGCCGAGCTTCGGGTCGGCTACGCGCGCGTGCTCGGGTGCGATCCGACCGAGCTCGCGCTCACCGGCTCGACCACCGACGGCGTCAACACGGTGCTCGCCGGCCTCGACTTGCACCCCGGCCAGGAGATCGTCACCAGCGACGAGGAGCACCCCGGATTGCTGGCCCCGCTCGGGCGGGCCCAGCGCCTCCACGGCGTGAGCGTGCGGGTGGTCCCGTTCGAGGAGCTGGCGGGAGCGGTCTCGTCCTCCACCAGGCTCGTCGCCTGCTCGCACGTGTCGTGGGTCAGCGGCCGGGTGGTGGACCACGCGAGGCTTGCGAGCACCGGCGTGCCGGTGCTGCTCGACGCCGCACAGGGGATCGGCGCCGTGCCCGCGGACGTCCGAGCGCTGGGGTGCGCGTTCTACGCCGCCTCGGGCCAGAAGTGGCTTTGCGGGCCGGAGGGCAGCGGCTGCCTGTACGTTCGCCGTGACCAGCTGGACCAGCTAACCGTGCCCTGGCCGGGCTACGGCTCGCTCGCAGACCCCAAGGACGCGCTCGCCTCGCTGCCGGCCGAGCACGCCGCCCGCTTCGACCACGGGTTTCCGCCCGGTCTGCGCAGCGCCTGGGCGTTGGCCTCGATGCGCGTTCTCGAGGACGCCGGCTGGGACTGGGTCCACGCCCGGGCCGCCGAGCTGGCGGCCGACTTCGCTGCCGGGCTGGCCGAGCGTGGGCTTGAGGTCGGGCCTCGCGGGCGCTCCACGCTCGTCTCGTGGAAGGCACGGGACGCCGACGCCGACGTCGCCCGTCTCGCCGCGGCGGGCTTCGTCGTTCGCAGCATCCCGTCGCACGGCTTGGTGCGCGTGTCGGTGGGGGCCTGGTCCTCGGAGGAGGAGCTCGCCGAGCTGGTCGGCCTCGCCGCCTAGGCTGGCGCCGGCTGCGCCCGGAGCTCGACCGCGGACGGCCGTGCTTCGCGCTCGAGCTCACCGTCGGGTCCGATGCGATAAGCGCGCACAGCGAAACCTTCCACCGGGGGGTTTGGGCCTAGGACTGCTTGGGCAGCCCGAGTCCCGCAGTGATCGCGTCGTCGCTTGCCTTGACCTTGGCCGCATCCGCCCCCAACGCCCCGGTCGCTGTGCGCGCGGTGGGGCCGTCGTGCCTGGTGGCCGCGACCGAGATCTGCTTCAGATCCGCGCCGACCGCATTGAACCCGGAGACGAGCTTCTGCAGTTCGGCCTTGTACTTGGCCGGCGGATCGAGCTTGGAGAGCTGAGCGGCCTGCTGCTTGGCCCGCACGGACAGCGCGCCGAGGTCGGTCGCCAGCTGGGCGTCGGTCTTCGCCTTGGCGCCGACGATCTCGCGCTGCAGGTCCAGCCCGAGCTTGCGGAACTGGGCCTTGTCGGAGGCGAAGCCGGTCTTGAACGCGCTCAGGCTCGGCGCGTTGCTGGCGCCGCAGCCGGCGATCGCGACCGTGAGCAGCGTCGCCGCTGAGGCCATCGTTGCAGTCTTCAAACAAGATCTCCTTCTTGGGAGCTGCTGCAGTGTGGCGTGTGTGGTGCCGGAGCGCTCGCTTGAGCCGACTTGTCGAGGCGCTAGCGTCTGCTCATGGCCGACGATCAGCCCACGCTCGAGCAGCTCAAGCGCCGCCAGCGTGATCAGGAGCTCGCCGAGCGCGAGGCGCTCGCCGAGGCCGAGACCGACGCTGAGGCCGACAAGCACCGCCGGCGCGCGGACAAGGCTCGGTACCTGCGCGAGAAGCTGGCGCAGCGCGAGCTCGCCGATCAACAAGCAGCGCGCGAGGACGACTGATCGACACGCGCTCTTACTTCGCTCCTACGGTGATCCCACGTTCGTCTTCGCTCGGCCCGTCATCGTGGCTTTACCGAATCAAAGGAGCCACACAATGACCCTCGCACTCACCGCCAACATCATTCTCGGCGTGCTCGTGTTCACCGCCGTCGTCGCCCCGCTCGCCTGGGCGATCCGCATCTCCCGCCCGGAACCGTCCGAGCGCCAGCTGCGCCCCGCTCGTCAGCCGCGGCCGGCCACCAGTCGTGCCGCCCACGCGCGCGACGGACGTTCGCACGGCTACGGCTCGGTCAACCGCATCGAGGCGTAGGCGCACCCTCAGCCCACGCTTCAGCCCCCTGCGCCTCGCGCCCTACCTCGGGCGCGGGGCGCAGGGCGTGCTCGTCCCGTAGCTCCGGCTCGCGTGATCGTGGTCTCCAGCGGCCAGCCGCCGCGTGGGCGAGAGGCACCACGCTGTCCCCACAGCGCGACGCTGAGCAACCACTGCGCCTGGTCCAGATCGAGCAGCACGCCGGCCGGATCGCGCGACGCCGGCGGGGTCAAGAAGAACGAAACGTCGACTGCTCTCCACGCCGCGGGGCGCAAACGCGTATCCGCGCGCGAAATCGATCTCGTACCCCGTCGGCTCTCCGTTGACGGCGCCGTCGAACGAAGTGTCCAGGGATCTGGCCAGGCGCGCCGGCAAGCGCCGGGAAGACTCGGGCCGAGATCGACGGACGCGAGCGCTGGGGGTGCCAACCGCAGCATTGCGACCACTCCTGCCAGCCAGCGGATTCGCATCTGCCGGCTCGGCGTATCCGCTACGGCTCGACGAGGCCACGCCTGATCGCGTACCGCGTCAGCTGCACTCGGTCGTGCATCCCGAGCTTGTCGAGGATGTTGGCCCGGTGTCGCTCGACTGTCTTCTCGCTGATCGTGAGCGAGCTCGCGATCTGCTTGTTGCTGTAGCTCTCGGCGATCAGCTTGAGGACCTCCTGCTCACGCGCGGTCAGCGGCTCCTCGTGCACCGGGCCCTGCCCGCGAGCCTGCTCGAGGTAATGCCGCACGAGGGTTCCCATCGCGCCGGGATAAACAAACGCCTCGCCGCGCATCGCCGCCCGGCAGGCCTCCACGAGGTCGCGGTCGGCCACCGTCTTGAGCACGTAACCCGACGCACCCGCCGTCAGCGCCTCGTAGAGGTAGCGCTCGTTCTCGTGCATCGAGAGGATCAACATGCGGAGCTCCGGGCGGCGACGGTGCAGCTCACGCACGGCCTGAAGCCCGGTCATGCGCGGCATCGAGATGTCGACGATCGCCAGGTCGATGTCATCGGCGAGCGCGCGGGTCACCGCCTCGGCGCCGTCACCGACCTCATCGGCCACCTCGAGATCGGGCTCGGCGTCGAGCAGCAGCCTAAGCCCGCGACGGACCAGCGCATGGTCGTCGGCGAGCAGGATCCGCGTCTTAAGCGGGGTCATCGCCGCTGCTCCTCTCCCGCTCCCGAGACCTCGAGGCGGACCACGCAGCCGATCCCCGCCGGACCGCCGCCGATCTCGAGGCGGGCGCTCACCAGCGCGGCGCGCTCGGCCATCCCCCGCATCCCGGTTCCGGGCTCGTGGCCGGCCGGCAGCCCGGCGCCTCGATCGCTGACGGTCAGCGTCACGGCGCGATCCGCGGGCTCGGCTTCGAGCGTCAGCTCTGCCCGGTCCACGCCAGAGTGGCGGGCAACGTTTGTCAGCGCCTCCTGCGCGACCCGGTAGAGCACGAGCTCTGTGTCGGGGTCGAGCTGAGGGAGGTGCTCGGCGATTCGCTGTGAGACCTCGAGGCCCGAGCGCTCCGAGAAGCGCTCGCACAGCACGGCGAGCGCGCTGATCAGACCGAGGTCGTCGAGCGCCTCGGGCCGGAGCTCTAGCGCGATTCTGCGCACGTCCTCGAGGCTCGCGCGGACAGCGTCCTGCACCTCGAGCACCTCATCGCGCAGCCGGGGCTCGGCGTGGGATTGCACCCGGGCGAGCCCGAGCAGCACCGCGGTCAGCTCCTGGCCGACCTGATCGTGCAGCTCCTGTGCGATTCGCAGTCGCTCCGCCTCCTGGCCCGCCAGCACGCGCCCGGTCGCCTCACGGCGCTCGGCCTCCAGCCGCTCGAGCATCTCGTTGAACGTCAGCGCCAGCTCGCCGGCTTCCGAGGTGGGCTCCGCGCCGGGCATCCGTGCGCCCGGCTTGGCGAGGTCGACCCGGCGAGCGAGCGCGGTCAGCGCTTGCAGCGGGCCGACCACCCGCCTGAGTAGATACACGTTGAGCAGCACCACGAGCGACAGCGCGGCCACCAGCACGACGCCTTCGTCGGCGGCGAACGACGAGAGCTTGCGCGGCGCGAGCACCACGATCGTCACGGCCACCGCGGCGATCAGCAGCAGTGCGTTCGTGCCGGCGACACGGTGCAGCAGCGGCAGGTAGCGCCGCCCGCCGCCCCCGGACTCCATCTCAGCCCGTTCGGCGCCTGGCGCCAAACGGGCGGTTTTGCAACGGCTGGCGCCGGAGCTCGCGCCCGTGATCGGTCTCGAGGCGCTCGAGCTTGCGCAGCATCGACCCCAGACGCGACTCCAGCCCGGCCCCCGAGAGCGCCATCGTGGCGGCGATCTCGGAGGTCCCGATACCGGCCAGCAGCATGCCGAAGATCGCCTGCTCCTCGGGATCGAGACGGCGGCGCATGCTCGCGGTCAATGATGACGGGACCGCCGGCAGCAGGAGGCGGCCCCTGGCGACCTGACGAATTGCGTCACACAGCTCCGCTCCCACACAGGCCTTGCTGAGCAGCCCGTCGGCCTCGGCCACGACACTAGCGGCCGCCAGGACCCCGTCGGAGTAGGCAGAGTAGACCAGCACCTTCGGCGGGCGCGCGAGGCGCTTGAGCTTGCGGCTGACCCAGAGCCCGTTGCGCGACCCGAGCTGGTAATCGACCACGGCCACGTCGACGTCACGCCGTTCGGCGAACGATACCGCCGCCTCGGCGGTGGCGACCGCGTCCGCGACCAAGAAGTCGGGCTCGGCGGACAGCAGCTCGCGGACGCCCATCCGGACCGCCGGGTGATCGTCGACCACCAGGCAGCGGATCGGCGCCGCGGCGGCGGAGAAGCGCTCCGGGGAGCGAGGCTTGGTGGGCGATTGGTTGCTGATGGTGGTCATCTCGGCCTCCTTGGTTGAACTCTGGCCACAGCGTGACCGAGCTCGGGGCCGCGTCCAATGGGGTGGGCGCCCCATCTTCCGCGGTTTAGACTGGCCCATCCGCAAGCTTCAATGAGCCGCACCTCCGTCACAACCGCAAGCGCCTTTTGGCTGGGACTGCTCACGACCGCGCTGCTGGCCATCACCGCGCTGCTGGCCATCACGTCTTCGCCGGCGCTGGCCGCTGGCCGGGTCGTGCGCTTTCACGGTTATCGGGTCACGGTGCCCTCTTCCTGGCCCGTCTACCGTCTCGCCCGTAGGCCGAGCACCTGCGTGCGCTTCAACCGCCACGCGCTCTACCTGGGGGTTCCGGGGACCACCCAGCGCTGCCCGGCGCACGCCGCCGGACGAACCGAGGCGATCCTCCTCGAGCCGGTCACCGCGCGTGGCGCGACCGCTACGGGCGAGAGCGGGGCCCTCGTCCGCGATCGCCAATCGGCGACCAGCTTCGCGGTCCCGTCGGCGGGCCTGGTCGTGACCGCGACCTGGTCGCGCGATCGAGCCCTGGTGGCGAGAATCCTGCGTCGTCGCGTGCGCGGGCCGGGGGTGAGTCCGACGGCGCCCCAAGCCCGGTCGGCCGCGGCCGGGAAGCCCAGCACGGCAAGGTACTCCGGCCTCGGCTTCGACGCCTGCACGGCCCCGTCGAGCCGGGTGATGTCGGCCTGGACATCGTCGCCCTACCGGGCGGTCGGGGTGTATATCGGTGGGGTCAACGCCGCCTGCTCTGAGCCCAACCTGACCGCGAGCTGGATCAGCGGCGAAGTTGCCGCCGGCTGGCGTCTGATCCCGACCTATGTCGGCCTTCAGGGAGCCGGGGCGTGCTCAGGGAGCTGCGCCACGATCAGCCCGAGCAAGGCCACGGCCGAGGGCGTGGCCGCGGCCGGCGACGCCGTCACCCAGGCCCAGGTGCTGGGCATCCCCGCCGGCAACCCGATCTACGACGACATGGAGCAGTACACCGTCGGCGGCTCGAACTCCGCGGCCGTGCTCGCGTTCCTGTCCGGCTGGACCTCGCAGCTGCACGCCAGCGGTTACCTGTCGGGCGTCTACAGCAGCGCCTCGTCGGGGATCACCGATCTCGTCCACGCCGCCGGCAGCGGCTACAGCGAGCCTGACGACATCTGGATCGCGGACTGGAACGGCCAGCGCACCACGAGCGACCCCTACGTGCCGAGCGCGGAATGGCCCAACAACCAGAGGCTTCACCAGTACAGCGGCGCCCACAACGAGACCTACGGCGGCGTCACGATCAACATCGATGGCGACTACATCGACGGCGCGACCGCCGACAGCGCCAGCCCGATTCCCGACAACACGTTCGTCGCGGTGACGGGCTCGCCGGCGATCTACCGGATCGCCGGTGGAGCTCCTCTGTACGTCAGCAGCTGGGCCGCTTTCGGGGGCCCCCAGCCGGTCCAGACGATCACCCCGCAGCAGTTCAGCCAGCTGGCTCCGTATCCGGCCAACGGCACATTCTTGACCACCACCACCGGCCTGAGCTATCGCGTCGCGGGGGGCGCTCCGGTGCGGGTCAGCAACTGGGACATCTTCGGTGGTCAGCAGCCGTCGGTGACGGTCGACGAGTGGGATCTGCAGAACCTGGCCAACCCCCTCTCGCACCTCGAGCCGGCGCCGGTCAATGGGACGGCCGTGGAGGGCCTGCCCTCGGGCTCGTACTGGTCTTTCTGCGGCGGGGTGCGCAGCGGCGTCGCCGCGACTCCGACCGCCGTCGGAGTCGATGACCAGGGGCTGTCCGCATTCCCAGCCGCGGCGGCTACGGGCGGCGTGGGCTACGGCTGCGCCCCGCTGCAGCCGCGCACCAGCAAGGCAGTCCAGTGCGTCGTGCCGAGGCTCGAGCACATGAGCCTGGTCCGTGCTCGCGCAGCGCTCACGCGCGGGCACTGCCGCCTCGGCCGGGTGCGCCGGCCGCGCCGCTGGAGCCGCCATCACCTGCTTCGGGTGCTTGGCCAGTCCGCGCCGCCGCGCACCAGGCACCGTGCGCGCTACCCAGTCAACATCCGTCTGATCTGAGCTCGTAGGCGGCCGCCGGGCGTACGGCGATCGGCCGTCCAGGCCGCCGCCGCCGGGCGGACTCCCCCTAGCCGCAGCGCTCGGCTAACGTTGACGGCGTCAACGACACGAGGAGCGAGAATGGCCAATCCAGTCGTGCATTTCGAGGTGGTTGGCAAGGACGCCACGACGCTCAGCAACTTCTACGGCAAGGCCTTCGGCTGGCAGCTGGAGGATGTGATGGAGGGCTCCTATTACATGGTCAACACGGGCGGCGAGAAAGACATCCCCGGCGGCATCGGCGGCGCGGCCGAAGGCGGCTCGGACCACGTGATGTTCTACGTCCAGGTCGATGACCCCGCCGCCGCGCTGGAGCAGATCAAGTCGCTTGGTGGCAGCACAGTGAGCGAGCCCATGGATGTGCCGGGGGGACCGACGATCGCGCACTTCGCCGATCCCGAGGGCCACGTCGTCGGGCTGGTCAAGGGAGGGTAGGAGGACCGCGATTCGCCGTCGCGACACTCGGGGTACGGATGACGCAGGGTCAGGACCGAGTCGTGCTCAGGTCCGGTCGAGCGTCCCCGGCCAAGCGGGCATGAAGGTGCATGTCATGCCAGCCATCTGGATGTAACGCCTCTTCGCGCTTGGTCCCCTCGAACCCGTAGAACGCGATTTGCGCCACGCGGCATGAGGCGAGATTCTCGGTCGAGTGCTTCAACTCGAGCCGGTGTAAGCCAAGCTGATCAAACGCCCAATCGGTCATCGCACAGAGCGCCCTGGTCGCCACGCCGCGACCACGGGCTTCTGGCAGCACCCAGTAGACGACCTCGCCCAGGCCTTCGGCGAGGTAGAGGTGCGTGAGCCCGATGCGCCCGATTACGCCGCTCTCATCGGTTATGGCCCAGTCTGCGCCCTTCTCTTCCTGCCAGCGGTCAGAACGCGACCGGACCCACTCCTCAGCCTCTAGCTCATCCATTGACCGCGCGTGCCAGCGCTGGATGTCCGGCTGGGAGTAGGCGCAGGCGACCTCAGCAGTGTCGGCTCGCTGCCATGGACGCATGGTCAGCTCTGCGGAGAAGAGGACGGGCTGATCCAAGCGTGCCAGCGTGCCGGGCGCAAGGACGGGTTCGACGGCGATTGGCACGCGTCCATTATCCGGGCTCGCGAGGCCGCTGCCGTCGTCGTGACAGCGGTCCGCGCGACTTCGCGACGAATGAGCGCTGCGGTGGGTTTCACGTGCGGTGTCGGCGCTGGCCGGGAGCCGGTTGCTCGCCACGGGATTAGGATCGTGGCGTGTCGCTCGATCCGCAGGTTGTCGCGTACCTGGACCAGCTGCGAATGCTGGGGGTGCCCTCGCCGTGGGACGTGCCGCTCGAGGATGGCCGACGGTCCTATGAGGAGTCCACTGGGCGTCTGTTCGGCCCGGCGGCGCGGGTCGCGTCGGTAGAGGATGTCGACGCGAGCGGCGTGCCGGTGCGCGTTTACCGGCCGGCGGTTGGCGAGCTGCCCGGGCTGGTGTATTGCCACGGCGGGGGGTGGGTGGCCGGCAGTCTCGAGTCACACGACCCGCTTTGCCGGACGCTCGCGGCCCGATCGGGGTGCGCCGTGGTCGCGGTGGATTATCGCCTCGCGCCCGAAAATCCCTACCCGGCGGCGGCGGAAGACGCGTGGACGGCGACGGCGTGGGCGGCGCAGCGATTTTCGCCTTTGGCGGTGGCGGGCGACAGCGCAGGTGGTCAACTCGCCGCTTTGGTCACGCTGCGCGCCCGCGACGCGGGTCTGGCGCTGGCGCTGCAGGTTCTCATCTATCCGGCCGTTGACTACGGCTTCGATTCTCAGTCCTATCGCGATAACACGGAGGGGCCGGCCCTGACCGCGCACCAGATGCGCTGGTTCTGGAGCCAGTATGTGCAGGACGATGCCCGAGCCGACGATCCCGGCTGCTCGCCGCTTCGCGCCCCCGACCTCGCTCGGCTTCCGCCGGCGCTCGTCCTTTCCGCCGAGTACGACCCGCTGCGTGACGAGGGAGAGGCGTATGCGCGTCGCCTCCAAAAGGCCGGCGTTCCGATCACGCTGCAGCGCTACGAAGGTCTGATTCACGGCTTCATCCGCATGCCGGCGCTGATCCAACGCGCCAACGGCGCGATCGACCACGTCGCGGCCGCGGTCGGCTCGGCGTTACGAGCCCCGCCCGTCTAGGGTCCGGCGCTGGAGCACACCGCTCCGCTGGCATACCGGCCGGATGCCGGGCGGGTCGACTCTCTGGCTGCGCACCGGCCGACGCGCGCGGCACTGGCTCACGAAGCTGAGCGGTTGCGTCTATCTAGGCCTCGGCGTCGCGGCGGCGGTCTCGGGTACCGCGCACTCGCGTGGAACCAGCTGAACGATCGGGATGACCCGCCCTACCTTCCCGGCCCACGCACGGTATTGGGCGAACGGGGGGAACACGCGGTCAGCAAGGTGCCACAGTCGTCGCTGCTCGGCCTCGTCCCGAACGATTTCGGCGCGGAACGGCAGCCCGCCGTAGACGACGTCGGGGTGCTTGCGGAGGTTGTAGTACCAGGCGGGGTGCTCGGGCGAGCCCCGCTTGGACGCGATGATCGTCACTCGATCGCCGTCGTGGAAGTAGAGCGTGGCATTCCGACGCGGCTGTCCTGTCCGCGCACCTCGCGTCTCGAGCAGCGCCGCAGCCACCGGCCCGGTGGTGCTGAACCGACCTCGCGTGAGCTCGAGCAGATGGGGATCTAGCTTCCAAGCGACTTTGGGCGAGAGCCAAAGGCCTGCCTTGGTGGTGGACAGCCGGCAGACGGCGAGATAGAGGCGACCTCGTTGCTTATGCGGATCCACGTAGCGCAGCTCTGGGGTGTCGGCCATGGCGGGATCAGTGGTCTGGTAGCTACTGGCTCCGGTCGCCGGCCAGCAGTGCGTAGACGACGTGATCAACGTAGCAATCGCCGACAAGCTCGGCCTGCCGCAGCACGCCCTCCTGCGTGAAGCCCAGGCGCTCGGGGACACGCCGAGTCCTCCGCGATCCAGTACCCGATACTGGTAGAGCGGTTTTCCCAGTCGAGGCGATGAAAGCCGATCGTGCCGACGATCGCGTCTCGCTCGAGCATCGCGGCCTGAAATCCTTGATTGGCCCCCAGCTGCTTGCGACTGCTGCGAATGAACTCGAGCGTTCCCTCGAGCGTCTGCCGGGCTGCCCAGAGCATCCAACGCTCCAGGAATTCACGATTGGCTGCCACGAGTCGGTAGAGGTCGTCGGCATCTCCTTCCTCGATCAGCCGCAGGTGATGCTCGTCGTCGAGTCGGAGGGTGAACACGACTGCAGTTCCCACCATCCCGGCACAAACGGTCTCCGCGCTCCCGGACTGTGGTCGGCGATTCCCGAATCAGCGAGTCAGGACAGTGCGCCGGCGTGGGCGGGCTGGGCAAGTGCGCGAATGAGTTTGAACTTGCCCGATACGGCGTCGGGCCTCGGTATGTGCTCGACGGTTCGGACTCGGAGCGGAGTGTGAGCCACCTCCAGCGGTTCGAGTCGTCGACGAACGGCCGCCTCGATTGCCTGGGCGATCTGTTCGTGGTCGCGGGTGGGCGCGACGATCGCGATGTCGATGCCGTCTTCCTGCTCAGTGACCTGATAGGCGTGTATGTCGGCGATGGCCTCGATCGCTTCAGCGAAGTGATTGGGATGTACGGACACTTGGTTCCCCGCCGGAGTGCGTAGCTGCATGATGTCGTCGCTGCGCCCGTCGATCGCTTGGATGCGACGGGTCGTACGGCCGCACGGGCAGGCCTCGGAAGCCATCGTCAATAGGTCGGTCAGCTCGTAGCGGATCAGAGGCTGGACATGGTTGAAGAGGTTGGTCACGAGAATCTTGGCTCCCTGCTCTCCGTCAGGGACGGGTCGTCCCTCGCCGTCGACGACCTCGACGATCACGTGGCTCTCGAACACGTGCAGTCCCTTGTGATGGTGGCACTCGACTGCTGTCGTGGATCCCTCGGTCGTCGCATAGGTGTTGTAGGGCTGCACCCCCCAGGCTGAGGCGATGCGCGTACGCATCGCCGGCGTGCACTGCTCGCTGCTGACGAGCACGACCCGCGGGGCGATCCGCAGCCGTCCCGCTTGTTGCTCTTCGGCAAGCAGAGCGGCAATCGACGGGTAAGCGGAAAGCCAAGCCGGACGAAACGCGTTGAGCTCTCTGACCATGTGCGCGATCGGCATCGTGGCCGTCAGCTGCAGGCGCCGGAAGATCGGGGTGCGAAAGCTGGCCGCCAATCGCGCTGTCATGTGAGCCGGCCCGCTGGCCCAGATCGTGGCCATCCGTGGCCGCGGCAGACGCGGCGCGACGCCCAGCCAGCGCGGCGCGGCGGCCAGCATTGCCATCACCTCGATCCATCCATCGCGGTCATAGAGGAAGAGCCCTCTCGTTCCGCTGGTTCCACCGGTCGCCATCACCCGATAGCGCCCCAGCAGCAGCGCATCGTCCTCGAGACCTTCGAGGTAGCTCTCGAGATCGATCTCGCGTAATCGGGGATCGGTCAGCACCTGGGGCAGATCCCGCATCATCGTCTGCTTGTCCATCGTCGGTAGTCCTGCCAGCAGATCTGGCGCGTCGACATCGACGTCCTTTAGACGCTCGGCATGGAACGGCGAGTTGGCTCGCGCGTAAATGACGAGCGACCGGAGCCGCTCGTTGCGATGCTGATCGAGCTGCTCACGCGGCCAGCGATGCGCGGCCAAAATGTCTGACCCGCGCCGAAGCGCGCGCAGCACGTCAACCTGCCTCCGGGCTCGTTCATTCATCCTTTGCCTTCTCCTCCGCCGATGTCGGCTGCCAGCGCTCGCGCCATACGCGAAAGATCAGCTTCGGGGGCGCCGTCCGGGTCCAGCATGCGCTCGATCGACACGCCACTTCCGTAAACCAGCGACACCGTTGTCAGATAGCTCGCGTCCGACTCGTCGACGAACCCAAGCTGGGCCAGCTGTCGCTCGGCCCGCTCTCGCAAGCGCGCGTTGACCGCACGCAGCCGCTGGCTGAGGTCCCGATCGCGGGTCGCGTGCGCGGCGAACTCGACCCAGGCGACCGTCCACGCCGGATCCTCACCAATCACCCGACGATGCGCTCGCGCCAGCGCCTCAATCCGCTCCTTTCGCCCGCCAACCGTCACCCTGTCGAGATCGGACAAGGCCAGAGGATCAAAGCGCGCTTGCAGCACGGCAAGGAACAGGTCGTCCTTGCCGCCGAACCGCGCATACACCGCCCCCTTCGAGTAGCCGGCATCCTCGGCGATCGCGTCCACCGAGACGGCGTGAAATCCATCGCGAGAAAAGGCACGGTCAGCCGACTCGAGAAGCGCCCGACGCGTCTCGTCCCGCCGTTCAGCCTGAGTCCGCCGCCGTCTCGTCTTAACTTTCATACTGACAGAATATATCGACCGTGGGTCTATAAAGCCAGCGCTGGTGACCGGTGCGCCCGCGACCTACCGGGACTCAACGAGAGCAGCGAGCTTTTCAAGGGACATGCGCGTGCCGGTCTCGTTGTCGGCGACGGGGACGCCGGGAGGTATTCCTTCGTGCGCCATTGCGACATCGGTGCCCCCATCCGCCTCGACGAGGGTCATAGTCAGCGTCATCTCGCCGCGTAGCTGCGCGTCGGCGGTCTCAAACTCGAACACTTCGACTATCTGCTCGTTCGGCACAAGCTCTGCGAAGTGGCCACGGTAGGTGTCGGTGTGCTCAGCGGTCTTCCCCACTCCGGACGAATCGTCGTACGAAAGAGAGATCCGAAACGACCCACCCTTGCGGGCATCGAACTCGTGAACGACCGCCGTCATGCCGACCGGAACCCTCCAAGTCGCGATCGCGCGCGCGTCCACGAGCGCGCGGTAGACCTCCGCACGGGGGGCACGCACGTGTCGAGTGATCCTGGTCGAGGTCACACCGTCAGGCTACGTCGTCGAACCGCCAGATCGGAAAGCTCCTTTGAGCGCGCGGCGGAACCTCCGCTCGTGGGCAGCAGGAGCGGGAGCTACGCTCTGATGATGCGGCGTGGTTATGTGCTTGCCGGCTTGGTCCTCGGATTCGGCGCGTGCGGCGCGGCCAGCGCACGACCGCCCAGCTCGGGAGTCGCCGGCCGAGTAGTCGCTGCGCCTACGTGCCCGGTTGAGCCCGTTCCTGCACAGCCGCGTTGCGCTCCTCGACCGCTCGCCGTCACCCTGCGAATCTCTCGCGTCGGGAGCCGGGGCCCGTCGACCACCCTGCACTCCGGAGCCGACGGTCGGTTCCGCGTCCGGCTTTCACCCGCGACGTATGTCGTGCAGCCGCTGCCGCGAGGCGGATCCCCGTTTCCGCGTCCACCCGGCGCACGTCGAGTACAGGTTCACCGTGGGCGCTTCGCGTCCGTCACGATCACCTACGACACCGGCATCCGCTAGCACCCCTCGAATCGCTGCGCTCTGATCGGCCACCGGCAGCCGGCGGCCGAGCTAGATCGTGACCAGGCCGTTTTCATCCAGGGCCCAGGATGGGTTGTGGGCGATTTCCCAGACGTATCCGTCCGGGTCGGCGAAGGCGCCCGAGGTTCCGCCCCATTCCGCGCGGGCGGCGGGCCTGATGATCGTGCCCCCGGCTCGCTCAGCCTCGGTCAGCACAGCGCCGACCTCTTCCGGTGAGCGGACGTTGTGGGCAAGTTCGACTCCCGGCGCGCCGTGGCCGCCGAGCTCCGTCCACAGGCCGAACACCATGCCGGCGGCTTGGAAGAAGCAGACTGCGTCGTCGGGCTGCTGTGCGCCGGTCCAACCGAGCGTCTCGTAGAACGCTCTCGCCCGTGCGAGGTCATCGACGCCGAGCGTCACGAGACTGAGGCGCTGCTCCATGCCCGGAGCATCCCACGTCAGGAAGAGCGCTGCGGCAACGATCGTGCCGCGACTTCAGTACAAGCCCTCGCGACGCGCATAGCGCTCGTCGCGCGCTCTCTCGTGCTCGGCCACATCGATGTCCGGCAAGCTCAGCGACTTCAAGATCTCGCCGTGGCTCGGCAGGTCGGCTCGCTTGATGTGGCGCTCGTGGTTCCAGAGGTCCGATCGGATGAGCGCTTTAGCGCATTGCGTGTACGCCTCGCGGACCGAGACGACGATGCCCAGCCGAGGCGCCTTGCCCTCGACCGCACTCGGCGCGAGCAGATCCGCGTCATCGGTCACCGCTCCCGTTCCGTTGACGCGGAAGGTGTCGCCTACACCCGGAAGAAGGAAGAGCAGGGCTACCCTCGGGTCCGACAGGAGGTTCACGAGGGTGTCGGCAAGGCGGTTCCCGGGTCGCTCGGGCAGCAACAGCGTCTTATCGTCGAGCACCCTCACGAACCCCGGGGGGTCGCCGCGCGGAGACACGTCCATGCCCCCGTCCGGGCAGGCGGTCGCGACACATACGAACGGCGAGCGCTCGACGAACTGCCGGGTCAGCCCGTTGAGTCGGTCGGCGAGCTTTGCTCTCACCAGGTCCGTGGGCTCGCCGATGATGGCG
>JBPCQU010000051.1:0-10315 GCA_050997795.1 Solirubrobacteraceae bacterium
AGCTCGGGGTGGATCGCGTCGTGGCCGCCTTGCGCAGCGCCGATCGCCCACGGAGACCCGGGGTCGCTCGGTCCCGCGCTCAGCGCGTTGTCGCGCCCCTTGCGGTTGGTCAGCCCGATCGGGTGGATCGGCGGCAGGTAGACCACGTCGAAGCCGAGCTCCGCCAGCCGGGGCAGCTGCCGCTGTACTCCGTTCAGCCCACCCCACGAGCGCGGAAACATCTCATACCAGGCGCCGAACCGCGCCCTGAGACGATCCACCTCGATGGTCTGCGGATCGTCGAGCCGGACGCGTCCGTGGCGATGCTCGTCGCGCTCCACCGACGCGAGCAGCTCCTCGCCGAGCGCCACGTCGTGCTTGGCGCTGTCGGGCACGGTCGGGTCCTCGAGCTCATGGCAGGCGTGCTCGATCAGAGCCCTCGAGGTCTCCGAGCGCGTTCGCTGCGCTGCCGCCCTCAGCAGCACGATTCCCTCCGAGAGCTCGGAGGCCAGGGCGTGCTGACCACCGGCGAGCTTGCGTCGCAGCTCGTCTCGCCAGGTTCCGAACAGATCGGTCCAGGCCTCGATCGTGTACTGCCACCGTCCCGGGCGCTCGACCTCGAACTCGCCGGCCCAGCGCACGCCGCCGAGGTGGGCGTCGACCCGGTACAGCTCGACCTCCTGCCACTGCGGGTCTTCCGGGCCGCGGTAGCGGACCACGGCGCGGATCAGCTCGTGCCCGTCGCGAAACACGTCCGCCTGCACCGTGACCCGGTCTCCGACGCAACGCTTGACCGCGTAGCGCCCCCCGTCGACCGACGGCGAGGGGTACTGGATCACGATCCGGCGGGGCGCCTGCCGGGTGGGATCCCGCTCGGGCAGCGCCGCCTGGGGCTCGGTGGTGTGCGCGCTCACCCCCTGAAGGTATCCACCTGCTCGCTTTAGGTAAACACCACGCCGTGAACGCGAGCGGACCCCAGCTTCCGAGGAGCGGCGGCCGCTGGAGCGGAGTCCAGCTCCACATCACCTCGCTCCCAGGCGGTCGCCTCGGTCCCGAGGCCTACAGATTCGTTGACTGGCTCGCGGCCGCGGGTCAGTCCTGGTGGCAGGTGCTGCCGCTCGGGCCGCCCGATCGCTACCGCTCGCCGTACAAGTCGCGCTCGGCGTTCGCCGCCTGGAGGGGGCTGCTCGCTGCGCCGCGGGCCGCCGTCTCCCGGGCGGAGATCGCTGACTTCCGTGAGCGCCAGCGCTACTGGATCGGGGACTGGGAGCGCCTCGCGGCGCGCGGCGCGGTCACCGACCAGGTTCGCTTCGAGCGGGAGTGGAATGCGCTGCGCGACTACGCCGCCCAGCGCGGGGTGCGGATCATGGGGGACATCGCGATCTACGTCTCGCCGGCAAGCGCCGACGAGCGCGCCCACCCGCGGTTGTTTCAACGCGGCTACGTCGCGGGGGCACCCCCGGATGCCTATGCGACCGAGGGCCAGCTGTGGGGCAATCCGCTGTACGACTGGCCGGCGCTACGGCGCCAGCGCTATCGCTGGTGGGTCGAGCGCGTGCGCCGCACGCTCGAGCTGTTCGACGTCGCCCGGATCGATCACTTCCGCGGCTTCGTCGCTTACTGGGCGGTGCCCGAGGGCGCGGCGAGCGCGATCGGGGGGACCTGGCGCCGCGGGCCGGGATTGGCGCTGTTCGAAGCGCTCGAGCGCGCGCTTGGGAGCGACCTGCCCCTCGTGGCCGAGGATCTCGGGGTGATCACGCCGGCGGTGCAGCGCCTGCGCGACGCGGTCGGCCTGCCGGGGATGCTCGTGACGCAGTTCGGGCTCGATCCCGAGCAGCCGCGCAGTCCGCACCGGCCCGAGAATCACGTCGCGAACCGGGTCGTCTACACCGGCACGCATGACCAGGACACCGCGCGCGGCTGGCTCGAGCATCTGCCGGCCGATCAGCGCGCGTTCGTCGACTCAGAGCTGGAGCGGCTCGGGTTCGCCGAGCGCCAGCCGTGGTGGGGGCTGATCCGGCTCGCCTTCTCCTCGCCGGCGTTCCTGGCCATGATCCAGGCTCAGGACGTGCTCGGGCTCGGCAGCGAGGCGCGCATGAACGACCCTTCGCGGGCGGGCGGGAGCTGGCGCTGGCAGATGCGCTGTGGGGCGTTGACCCCGGCGCTGGCGCGGCGGTTGCGCGAGGTCACCGAGCAGGCAGGGCGCCTGGCGTCTGTGTAGGGTGGCGAATCGGCGATCCTGGGGGGTGAGGAGGTTTGTTGCGCATACCGCGACCAAAGCGGCTGCACTTCCGAGCACTACCCCTGGGCGTGCTCGCCGCGCTGGCACTAGCAGGCGGGACAGCGCGCGCCGCGGCCCCCACCCCCTGGGCGGCCGGCGGAACCGTGCGCGCCCCGGGCGGCCCCTGGCTGACCGATGGGCAGGGACGTCGCCTGGAGCTTCACGGCGTCGACCTGGTCGGCAAATGCGGCGGCGGTGCCGCGGTGCTGACGGCCGTCCCGGGCACTCCGTGCATCGGCCCGGCCGTGGGACCGAACCTGGCCTATGTCCTGTCGCCGGTCGCCACCGACCCCGCTCGGCAGTTCACCATGGCCGACGCCGACACGCTCGCGCGACTCGGCTTCGACGTCGTCCGTCTCGGGATCGTCTGGGAGGGTCTCGAGCCGGGACCGCCGGGCGTGGGGCCCAATGACCCCGTCTACTGCGCGCCCCAGCCCGCCGGCAAGCCATTTCCGTCGCTGGGTTCGGCCAACCCGTACAACGCTTCGGTCCTGAGCGCCTACCTGCAACGCACCGACGCGATCGTAGGCCTGTTGGCGCAGGCCGGGATCCGGGTCATGCTCGACATGCACCAGGACGCCTGGGGGTCGGCGTTCGAGCGCACGGGAGGCAAGTCACCCTGGATCGGTGACGGCGCGCCGCCGTGGGCCACCTGCACCGGCGACAAGGTGTTCCGTGCGCCGCCCACGTGGCCCGGGGCGTACTTCAACCCCGCGGTGAAGCGCGCGATCCACAACTTCTTCGCCAACGACGTACGCGGCGACCTCCAGGCCCAGTACGCCCGTGTGTGGCAGGCGGTGGCTCGCCATTACCGCGGTGACGACGACGTGATCGGCTACGACATCTACAACGAGCCCTACGATTTCGAGGTCAGGCGGTTCGACCCCGAGCTCCAGTGCGATTACGGTGGACCGGCCCACGAACCGGCGGCCTGTGCCCACAGCGCAGCGCGTGCGCCCCGCGGCGGCCTGATCGGCGCCATCCGGGTCGCCGATCCCGGTCACGTCGTCTTCTTCGAGCCCCCCGGGTCGACCAACTACGGGGCTCCCGAGACGGTTGGGTTTGCCGAGCCGCTGCGGTTTCACAACATCGCGCTCGCCTTCCACATGTACGGAGACGCGGCGACCCAGCTCGCCTTGGTCGCCCGCGAGCGCGCCGAGACGCGGACTGACCAGCTCGGTGGCCCCCCCACGATCATGGACGAGTTCGGGGCCACTCGGGACGCGGCGGCGACCGCGGCCACGGTCACGCTCGCGGGTCGCACCGCGCTCTCTTGGAGCTACTGGTCCGCGCTTCAACTCGACGATCCCACCTCGGGCAGCTCGCGCGAGGGCTTGATCGACCAGTCGACGGGTCGGCCTTACCCGGCCATGGCCCGCGCGCTGGCGGTGCCCTATCCGGCGGCGACCGCGGGCACTCCTGGCCTGGAGCGCTTCGACCGCCAGACGGGGACGTTCGCCTATAGCTACGCGGTCGCGCGGTCGGTGCGTGCGCCGACCGAGATCGTGCTCCCGCCCTACACCTACCCACACGGATACACGGTCCGGGTTCGGGGCGCGGTCGTCGTGTCCGCGGGCAACGCGCCGATCCTGGAGCTGCGTGCGCAACGACACGCGGGGACTGTGGACCTCACGGTCGGTCGCCGGCGGCGCTAACCGTCGGGGCTCCCGGCCCGCGCTGAGCGCTTCGTCAGCGAGCGCTCGGCGGTCGCGACCGCGAGCCACTTCGCGGAACGATAGCTATACGTCCAGTCGGCGCGCAGTCGCCCCCAGCCCGTGGTCTGGAAGCTGATCAGCGCCGACGGCCGGACCCGCGCCGCCAGCCCGTCGCGCTCGAGCACCGCCAACGCCCGCTCCGCGATCGCCACTTGACCAAACGCGGTCGGATGCACGCGGTCGGCCATCACATGGTTGCGGGCTCCGAACGAGCTCAGGTCGACTACCAGCGCGCCGAGCTCGTGTGCCACGCCCTCCACGGCCGTGTTCAGCTCGCGCACCGTCCGCCCCGTGGGCGGCCGCCCGAGGGTCAGCGGGGCCGTGACGGCGAGCGTCCTGTCGCTGCGTTCGCGGATGAACTCGAGCGCCCGCCGGTGCTCGGCCAGAAACGACGAGGCGTCCCAGTGCGGCTCGCGCACGTCATTGACGCCGATGTAGAGGCAACCCAGGTCGTAGCGCGCGCTCGGATAGCGGGCGTCGCGCGCGAAGGCGGGGATCTGCTGGCCCACGACGTCCGCGACTTCGGCTCCGTCGACTGCGTAGCTGGTGAACGGCAGCCCGAGGCCGCGCGCGACCCACAGCGCCCATGACTGCAGCGCCACGCCCCACTGAAGCTCCCCGCCGCCATTGGTGATCGAGTCGCCGAAGGCGAGCACGCCGAGTCGGCAAGGGAGGTCACGGCCAGGGGAGATCACGGTCTGCCAGGTTAGGCGTCGCTTGGCCCGCGCGGCGCGCGGGATGATCGCACCGCGATCGTTGATAATCGCCTGCTTGCCCTACGACACCGCAACGCAGAACGACGGCCGCGAGGACATCGTGACCGCGGCCGCCGAGCTCGCCGAGCGGGTCCCGGCCGCGCTCGCCCCGCTGGCCCGGCTCGCCTACAACTACCGGTGGTCGTGGTCACCGGGCGGACCCGAGCTGTTTGAGGCGGTCGATCCCGAGCGCTTCCAGCTGTGTCTCCAGAACCCGGTGCGGCTGCTGCAGGAGTCCCCCAGCCGCGTGCTGCGCCGCGCCGCCGATGACCAGGCACTGGTGCGGCGGGCAGACGCGCTCGGGGCGCTGCTGGCCGATGATCTCAGCCGCCCCCCGCTCGAGACCGCATTCGATGACGCTCACCCGGTCGCGTTTCTGTGCTCGGAGTACGGGGTCCACGTCTCCCTGCCCGTCTACTCGGGCGGCCTCGGCGCGCTCGCCGGCGATCTCCTCAAGGAGGCGTCCGACCGCGCGCTGCCGCTGGTGGCGGTTGGGCTCATGTATCGCAAGGGCTACTTTCGCCAGCGAGTCGACGCGTCCGGCTGGCAGCACGAGTACTGGATCGACACCGACCCTCAGCGCCTCCCCGCGGCGCTCGTGACCGGCGCCGATGGATCTCCGCTCACGGTCACCGTCCCGATCGACGAAGCGGACGTCACGGCGCGGATCTGGCGCGTCCAGGTCGGCCGGGTGGCCCTCTTCCTGCTCGACAGCGACTGTCCTGAGAATGGCCCGCTCGAGCGGTGGATCACCGGTCGTCTGTACGATGGCGACCCCCAGACCAGGCTCGCTCAGTACGCCCTGCTCGGGGTCGGCGGCCTGAGAGCGCTGCGCGCGATGGGCTATGAGCCGGGCGTGATCCACCTCAACGAGGGTCACGCCGCGCTGGCCCCGCTCGAGCTCGCAAGCGGCCGGCGCGACTCACGCGGGGACTCGCTCGACGACGTCCTCGAGCGAGCCCGGCTACGAACCGTGTTCACGACCCACACGCCCGTCGCCGCCGGAAACGACTCCTACCCCGCTGATCAGATCGAGTCGACCTTCGCGCGACTCGCGAGCGAGCTGGGGTTCTCCGTCGGCGAGCTCGCCGCGCTCGGCCGAGTCGAGCGCAGCGAGCCCGAGGCGCCGTTCGGCGTCACTCAGGCGGCGCTGCGCATGAGCCGCGCTTCCAACGCGGTCAGCCGCCGCCATGGAAGCGTAGCCCGTGAGATGTGGAGTCAGATGTGGCCCGGCCGCAGTCTCGACGAGATGCCGATCGGCCACGTCACCAACGGCGTCCACGTCCCGACCTGGATCGGTACGCCGATGCGGGAGCTGCTGGATCGCTACCTCGTCCCGGGCTGGGGCGAGCGGGTCGCGGAGACCGACACCTGGGCGGCCGTGGACGACATTCCGGCTCAGGAGCTGTGGACCGCGCGCTGCCGCCAACGCGCCGACCTGGTGTCGTTCGTGGGCGGGCGGAGCATCGCTGACCGGCTCGCGCGCGGCGACCTGCGCGGGTACGTCGACGCCGCGGCGCGCGCCTTTGACCCCGGCGTGCTGACGCTCGGGTTCGCGCGGCGCGTGGCCACCTACAAGCGCCTCGAGCTGCTCACCCGTGACCCCGACTGGACGCTGGCGCTGCTCGGCGGCGATCACCCTGTGCAGGTGGTCCTGGCGGGCAAGGCGCACCCCCGCGACGAGGAGGCGAAGCGAGCGCTGCAGAGCCTGTTCGGGCTCAAGGCGGCCAGGGTCATCGCCGAGCGGGTCGTGTTTCTCGACGACTATGACCTGTCGTCAGCGGCTCGCCTGGTGCGCGGCTGCGACGTGTGGATGAACCTCCCTCGGCCGCCGCTCGAGGCCAGCGGGACCAGCGGCATGAAGTCGGCGTTCAACGGCGGCTTGCAGCTGAGCGTGCTCGACGGCTGGTGGGCGGAGGCCTACGACGGCGCCAACGGCTGGGCGATTGCTGGAGAGGTCGACCCCGACCACGTCGCCCAGGACGAGCGCGACGCGGACGCGCTGCACCGCCTGCTGGAGAACCAGGTGCTGCCGGCGTTCTACGAGCGCGACGACGCGGGGCTGCCGATCCGGTGGATCGAGCTGGTGCGCGCGTCGCTCAAGACGCTCGGGCCGATGTTCTCCGCGAGCCGGATGCTGGCGCAGTATCTCGACGGTCCCTATCGCGGCTGAGCTCGCAGCTCATCGGCTTGACAAGGTCCGCGCCGCGCCCTGACGAACGGTCAGATCACCGTTGGCGACCTTGAAGGCGATCGTGTCGATGTAGCCCCCCCGCCCATCGCGCGTCCGCGCCGCGCTCTGTTCCGGCGTGACGCCCAGCTCGCTCAGTCCGCGTGCCGCCTGGGCATCAAAGCAACGCGCTTGCAGCCATCGCGCGGTCATCGCGTCGTCAAAGCCGGCGTCCGTCCACTGCTGCGCGGCGATCTCAGCGCTCCCACCACGATCGGCCAGCTGTCCGTACCGTTTGATCGTCTCGATGCCGGTTCTGGGTGTCGGCTCGTACACCTTCACGCCGCTCGCCTCCCGTTCGGTCTCATAGGGTCGTGGTTGCCGATCCCCGTCCGGCGTCGCTACTGCAGCTCGGACACCGGCCGCGGACCCGGGCCTACGTACTTGGCGGTCGGGCGGATCAGCTTGCCCTCGCGCTTCTGCTCCATGATGTGGGCCGACCAGCCGGCCGTCCGGGCGCAGGTGAACATCGGCGTGAACAGCGCCGGCGGAACCTCGGCGAAGTCGAGCACGACCGCTGACCAGAACTCGACGTTGGTCGCCAGGACCCGATCGGGCTTGCGCGCCTGCAGCTCGGCCAGAGCCGCCTGCTCGAGCGCCTCGGCCACCTCGACCCGCGGCGCGTCCAGCTCGTGCGCGGTGCGGCGCAGGACGCGGGCGCGCGGGTCCTCGGCGCGGTAGACGCGGTGGCCGAAGCCCATCAGCCGCTGGCCGCGGTCAAGCAGATCCTTGACGTAGCGCTCGGCGTCGCCGGCGGCTGCGACGTCGTCGAGCATCTTCAGCACCCGCGAAGGCGCGCCGCCGTGCAGCGGCCCTGACAGCGCGCCGACGGCGGCCGACAGCGCCGCCGCCACGTCGGCGCCCGTGGAGGCGACCACGCGGGCGGTGAACGTCGAGGCGTTCATGCCGTGCTCGGCGGCCGAGTTCCAGTACGCGTCGATCGCCGCGACATGCCTGGGGTCCGCCTCCCCGCGCCAGCGGATCAGAAAGCGCTCGGGGATGGACTCTGCCGTATCGATCTCCTTCTGGGAGACGGGCGGCTGGCCGATCCCGCGCGCCGACTGGGCCACGAACGAGAGCGCCATCACCGAGGCGCGGGCGAGGTCGTCGCGCGCCTGCGCGTCGGTGATGTCGATCAGCTGACCAAATCCCCACTGCGGGGCGAGCATCGCCAGCGCCGACTGGACGTCGACGCGCGGATCGCCCGAGCGGACGATCAGCGGATGCGGCTCGGCCGGCGGCATCCCCGGCTCCAGCGAGCCGTCGACGAGCAGGCCCCACACCTGCTCGAACGGCACGTTGCCGACGAGCTCCTCGATGTCGACGCCGCGGTATCGCAGCGCGCCACCTTCGCGGTCGGGCTCGGCGATCTCGGTGGCGAAGGCGACCACGCCCTCGAGGCCCGACTGTACTTCGGCTGTTGCGCTCATAAAGGGTCGATGCTCCTGGGACTCGTTCTCGAGGTGTCCACAGGCTATCCGGGTAGGCTTGACCGCCGTGCCTGAGCCTCAGCTGCTTCAACGCTCGGCGGTCGAGCTCGCCGAGCTGATCCGGTCGGGCCAGCTGCGCGCTCGAGAGCTGGTCGAGGCCTCGCTGCGCAGAATCGACGAGCTCGAGCCTCAGATCAACGCGTTCACCCACGTCGCCCACGACTCGGCGCTGGCGGCGGCGGACGCGGTCGCTCCCGGCGATCGGCGGCCGTTTGCCGGCGTGCCGATCGCGATCAAGGACAACCGGGCGGTCGAGGGGATGCCGATCACGATGTGCAGCGATCTGTTCGCCGACGTGGTCCCCCGTCACGACGCGTTCTGCGTCCGCCGGCTGCGCGACGCCGGGTTCGTGATCGTCGGTAAGACGACGCTGCCGGAGATGGGGATCCTGCCGACGACCGAGCCGCGGCGCTCTGGCGCGACGCACAACCCGTGGAGCCTCGATCGCACACCCGGCGGTTCGAGCGGTGGCTCGGCCGCCGCTGTCGCCGCGGGCATGGTCCCGATCGCCCACGGCAACGACGGCGGCGGATCGATTCGAATCCCCGGCGCCTGCTGCGGGCTGGTGGGTCTCAAGCCGGCCCGCGGCCGGGTCTCGGTGGGCCCGGACGCCGGTCACAGCTTCCTGGTCAGCGACGGCGTGCTCACGCGCACCGTTGGTGACACCGCGGCGGCGCTCGACGTGCTCGCGGGCTACGAGACGGGGGACGCCACCTGGGCTCCGCCGCCTCCCGGCGCTTATGCCGAGCTGGCGGCTCGAGAGCCGGAACGGCTCAGAATCGGACTCGCGCTGAATCCGCCGCTCGAGGGCGCGACGCTCGATCCGGCCGGCGAGGGGGCGGCCCGCGACACGGCTGCGCTGCTCGCGGCGCTAGGACACGACGTGGAAGAGGTGGCGCCGCCGTGGTCGGGCCTCAACCTGCTGCCCGCATTCACGCGCGCCTTCGGTCCGCAGACCGCGCTGACGACGCTGATTGGCGGCCGGCTGGCCGGACGCGAGCCGACCGAGGAGGACGTGGAGCCGTTGACCTGGATCATGTGGGAGCGCGCGCGACAGCAGGACACGCTGACGCTGCTGAGCTCGCTGGGAAAGCTCGAAGTGGCCGCGCGCTCGGTGGTCTCGTTCACGAGCGACTACGACGCGGTGCTGACGCCGGCGCTCGCGCGACGCCCGGTGGCGATCGGGGAGATTCACGGCCGGGGACCCGACCCGTGGGGCAACTACCAGCGCTCGGGCCACTTCACGCCCTACACGGCGATCGTAAACGTCACCGGTCAGCCGGCGATCTCGGTCCCCCTGTACCACGGCGAGGACGGCCTTCCGACGGCGGTGCAGCTGATCGGACCCCCGGCGCGAGAGGAGATCCTGCTCCAGCTCGCCGGTCAGCTCGAGCGGGCGCTGCCCTGGTCCGCGCGCCGCCCGCCGCTCGCGGTGGGCGCCTGAGCCGCCTTAGGCCGGTACGCCGTGCGCGTCTATGAGGGCGCCTGCAGCGCCGGTGACGATCAATGGACCGGCCGCGATCTCGCCGCCGCACGTCGCCTCCTCGACACATGGGGCGAGGAACGCGGACTCACATGGGCGAGCGAGCACACCAACTCGAAAGGCGCCATCTGCGAGCATCGAGCGGTACCTCACGGGGCCAGGCGACAGCGACCACCCGATGGACTGGCGCACCGAGATTGCGGCGACGGTCAGCCGGCTCGATGCAGATCGGCGAGCTCCTGGAGCGTCCGGGCGACGACCCCGGCCATGTCCCACCGAGACGCGTCCTCCTGCGCACGGTAGATCGCCTCGTAGGTGACCGCCTGGAACACCCGGTTGGCGAACGGCGCCAGGTCCCACGCGCGCGCGTGCTCGCCGCGGC
>JBPCQU010000096.1:0-7471 GCA_050997795.1 Solirubrobacteraceae bacterium
TCTTCATCGACACCCCGCCGAGCCTGGGGCTGCTCACGATCAATGCGCTCACCGCGTCGGACAAGGTGATCGTCCCCGTCCAGTGCGAGTATCTGTCGATGCGCGGCTTGATCCAGCTTCAGAACACGCTCGCCATGATTCGAGAGAACCTGAACCCGGATGTTGAAATCGAGGGCATCCTGCCGACACTCGTCGATCTCCGAACGCTGCACGCCAAGGAGGCGATCGAGATGCTCGAGGAGAACTTCGGTGACAGGGTGTTCGCATCCCGAATCCGCAAGACGGTCCGTTTTGCGGAGGCTCCTGTGAAAGGCATGTCCGTGCTGAAGTACGATCCCGACGGTCTGGCCGCACACGCCTACAGGCAGCTCGCCAAGGAGGTCCTCGCAAATGGCAACCGGTAAGCGCGCGAGCATGCGCGAAGGACCCCTCGCGGACCTGTTTCGCAAGACCGCCGAGGACGCCTCGGGCGCCGCGAAGAAGCCCGAGACGCCCGCTCCGGCCGAGGTTGAGGCGCAGGCCCCACCTCCCGCCCCGGTCGAGGCCGAGGCCGAGGCTCGCCCCAAGCGCCGGGCGCTCCCGCACCCGTCGTTCGATTCCCCGGGCGCCGCCGAGGAGCCCGCCGCGCGCCACATCCCCTCGCCCCAGGAGCGCCTGCGCCAGGCCTTCTCGGCTGACATCCCCGAGAACGTCCTCGAGCCGCCGGCCACGCCGGCGCCTGACGTGTACGCGCGCCCGGATCGTCCCGCCGACGCATTCTCGGCGCAGCCCACGCTGGGCCGCCCGGTTCTGCGCGTCGTCGGCGTCGGCGGCGCCGGCGTCAACGCGGTCAACCGGATGGTCGAGGCCGAGGTCGAGGGGATCGAGTTCCTCGCGATCAACACCGACCTGCAATCGCTGCAGTTGTCCGCCGCCCACGAGACGCTCCACATCGGTGACGGACTCACGCGGGGCCTCGGCTCCGGGTCCGACCCGGACCTTGGCCGCCGCGCGGCGCGCGACGAGCACGACCGGATCAAAGCCATGCTGCGCGGCTCCGACATGGTCTTCATCGCCGCCGGGGCCGGCGGCGGCACGGGCACGGGGGCGGCCCCGATCGTCGCCCAGATCGCTCGCGAGCTCGGTGCTTTAACCGTGGGAATCGTGACGCGCCCGTTCCAGTTCGAGGGCACGCGCCGGCGCGAGCAGGCCGAGGCCGGGATCGAAGCGCTGGCCGAGCAGGTCGACACGCTGATCGTCGTCCCCAACAACCGCCTGCTGTCGGTGCTCGATCGCGGCGTGTCGATGGTCGAGGCGTTCCGCGTCGCCGATGACGTCCTGCGACAGGGCGTCCAGGGGATCTCCGATCTGGTCACGCTCCCGGGCCTGATCAACCTCGACTTCGCGGACGTGCGCACGATCATGTCCGAGGCCGGCAACGCGCTGCTGGGAATCGGCATGGGGACCGGCGAGCGTCGCGCGGTCGACGCCGCCGAGCAGGCTGTCGCCTCGCCGCTGCTCGAGACGAGCATGGACGGTGCGCGCTCGATTCTGCTCTCGATCACCGGCGGCAAGGACATCTCCCTGTGGGAGGTCAACGAGGCCGCCAAGGCGGTCGCGCAAGCCGCCCATCCGGACGCCAACATCATCTTCGGGGCGATGGTCGACGAGAAGCTCGACGATCAGGTGTGGGTGACCGTCGTCGCGACCGGCTTTGGCGAGCCGAGGCGGCGCCGGCGCGAGGAGGAGCCGCTGCACTCCCGCTCCCGCCCCCAGGACGGGCTCGAGCCCCGCGGATTCCGCGAGCCCGCCGGCGAGCCCCGGGTCAGCCGGGTGCGCGAGCGCTCCTCCGCGCCGCGGGAGCTCGACGTCCCCGAGTTCATGCCCCGTCGCTGAAAGCGACGGGCTGACGGACGCCCGCTTCGCCTCCCTGCCCGCTCGGCGTCGTCGCCGCCGGACACCCGGTCAGCGCCCGGGCCGGGGCGAACGCGCTGGCTGACGGGGGCAACGCCGTCGACGCCGCGCTCGGGGCGATGCTGGTCTCGTTCGTCTGCGAGCCGCTGCTGACGGGCCTCGGCGCGGGCGGTTACATGCTGGTCGTCGCGCCCGGGCAACGGCCGACTCTGCTCGACTTCTTCGTCGAGGCTCCCGGGCGCGGCGCCGATCAGACCTCGCGGGCGCAGCTGATCCCGGTCCCGGTCTCGTTTGGCGACGCGATCCAGGAATTCAACATCGGTGCGGCCTCGGTCGGGTGCTACGGGATGCCGGCCGGGGTGTGGGAGGCGGCGCGCAGGTTCGGGCGAATCTCGCTCGAGCGCCTGGTCGTGCCGGCCGCGGCGCTCGCCCGCGAAGGCGTGGAGCTGAACGCCGCGCAGGCCTACATCGTCGAGATCCTGGGCGAGATCGTGACCTCGACCCCCGAGTGCGCCGCCCTGTTCGCGCCCCGCGGAGCGCTCCTTCAGGGCGGTGACCTGCTCCGCCAGCCCGAGCTCGCCGCGACCCTCGAGCGGCTCGGCAGCGAAGGCGCGAGGCCGTTCTACGAGGGCGACATCGGGGCCGCGATCTCGGACTGGGTGACCGCGCGCGGCGGCGCGCTGACGACCGCCGACCTGGGCGGCTACGAGGTCGTCGACCGCGAGCCGCTACAGGTCAGCTACCGCGGGCGCGAGGTGCTCACCAACCCACCGCCGTCGGCCGGCGGGATCCTGATCGCCCGCGCGCTCGCCACCCTTGCCGCCGAGCCCGCGCCGCCGTCGCTGGCGCAGATCGTGGACGTGATGGAGCGCACCCAGCGCGAGCGCACGCCGGAGTTCCTCGCCGGGCTCGACGACCCCGAGTTCGTCGACCGCTTCCTGCGCGGCGCCGGCCGGCGGCTCGGCTCGACCACGCACATCGCGGTGCTCGACCGAGACGGCTGGGCGTGCTCGGTGACGTGCTCGAACGGCTCCGCGTCGGGCGTCGTCGTGCCCGGCACCGGCATCCATCTCAACAACATGCTCGGCGAGCAGGACCTCAACCCGCTCGGCTTCCACCGCCACCCGCCCGGCCGGCGGATGCCGAGCATGATGGCCCCGACCGTCGTCCTCCGCGACGGCGAGGCCGAGCTGGCGCTGGGCAGCGCCGGCTCGAACCGGATCCGCTCGGCGATCCTGCAGACGATCATCCGCTCGATCGATGACGGGATGCCGGCGTCAGACGCCGTCGACGCTCCGCGCGTCCACTACGAGGACGGCGTCGTCTACGCGGAGCCTGGAATCGACCTCGAGGCGCTCGAGCGCGAAGGGCGCGCGATCGGCGCGTTCCGCGAGCAGAACCTGTTCTTCGGTGGCGTGCAGGCGGTCGCGCGCGACCTCGCGGGGACGTTGTCGGGCGGCGGGGACCCCCGCCGTGGAGGGGCCTCGATCGTCGTGCCCGCGCCGTGAGAGGTCGGCGGGCGGAGAGGCGCTCGGTCGCGAAGCTCGCGCTGATCGCCGGATCGCTCGCCGCCCTCGGCGGATGCGGGCTCAACGTTCAGTCGCCCGACCTGTTCTTGATCACCCGCGCCGGTCAGGGCTCGAGGCTGACGCTGCTCGTCAACGACGCCGGGACGATCCGCTGCAACGGCTCGAAGCCCAAGCCGATCTCCGACCCGATGCTGATCGATGCCCGGGACTTGTCACAGAGCTTGGCCAACGACGCCAGCTCGCATCTCGATCTCCCCGCCGGAACCGGGACCATCTTCAGCTTCAAGATCAAGCTCCAGCAGGGCACGATCACGTTCTCGGACCGCGATACGACGGGTCACAAGGTGCTCGCGCAGGCCGAGTTGTTCACCGCGCAGGCCGCCCAGCAGGCCTGCCATCTGAGCGGATGATCTGCCGGCCCGCGCTTAGCCTCCCGTTAGACGCCAGGGTACCCTTCCCCGCTTCGTGCTCGCGCTCGCTGCCGCCCACAACCTGATCAGCACCTTCCAGGCGATCGTCCTCGGCGTCCTGCAGGGCGCCACCGAGCTGTTCCCGATCTCGAGCCTCGGGCACACGGTCCTGTTCCCGACCTTGTTTCGCTGGCACAACATCGTCGCCTGGCAGTCGCAGCCCGAGTCCCCGTGGCTGGCCTTCGTGGTCATGCTCCACGTCGGCAGCGCGATCGGGCTGCTGATCTACTTCTGGCGCGACTGGATCGCGATCATCGGCGCCTTCTTCACCACCCTGGCCAAGCGGCGGGTCGAGACCCCGACCGAGCGTCTGGCCTGGCTGATCGTGCTGGCCACGATTCCCGTAGGCATCCTCGGCCTCTTACTCGAGCATCCGGTTCGGGTGGCGCTGGCCAAGCCGTTGGCCGCGGCCATCTTCCTGATCGTCAACGGCTGCATCCTGCTGGCTGGCGAGCGTTACCGCCGCCGGTCCGAGGTCCGGGAGCTGGCCCGTCGGGAGGGCCTCAACCCCGAGGGGGCAAGGGCGCTGGACACGTTGGACTACCGCGAGGCGGTGGTGATCGGCACCGCGCAGACCACGGCCCTGATCGCCGGCATCAGCCGGGACGGAGTGGTGATGACGGCTGGACTGGCTCGCGGGCTCGACAACGCCGGCGCCGCCCGGTTCGGGTTCTTGCTGGCCACCCCGCCGATCCTGGCCGCCGGGATCCTCAAGATCGGCGACCTCACCGGCCCACACGGCAACTACGGGATTCGGGGGGCGGCCTTCATCGCCGCCATCTTCGCCGCCGTCACCGCGGTCGTCACGGTTCACTTCCTGACCCGTTACTTCCGGCGTGGGAATCTGCGGCCGTTCGGCATCTACTGCATCCTGTTCGGCATCTTCATGGTGCTGTTCACGCTGATTGTCGGTAGCCCGTAGAGCTGACGTCGGCTCAGCCGAAGCGGACCTTGCCGTTGGAGCGCGCCCGGGCCTGGGCACGATCGACGAAGTCCAGGCGCTTGTTGGCCGCGCGAAACAGGCGCGCGACGAGGCGCAGGCGCGCGTTCTCGGAGCGCAGGTCGAGCAGGCCCTGCTTGGCCTCGAGCCCGAAGTCGACGGTCGCCGCCATGGCGTAGGCGCTCATCTGCTCGAGCTCACCGGTCTCGGGCTCGTTGTCGGTGGCGCGCTTGACCAGCTCGGCGTAAGCCGCCCGCGCGCCCGCCGCCAGCGCGGGGTCGGGCGCGTCGCCGCGATCGGCCAGGAACTCGATCACGCCCGCCGGGTAGGCGAGGTGACCCTGGCGCTCGAGCACCCGAATCGGCCTCGTCCCCCGCGTGAGCACGTTCATCCGCCCGTCCTCCATCTGCTCGAGCACCTTTTCGATCTCCATCGCGCAGCCGACGTCGCGCAGGCCGTCGTCTGAGAGCCACACGATCCCGAACTCGCTCTCCTCCCCGAGGCAATGGCTCATCATCGTCTTGTAACGCTCCTCGAAGATGTGCAGCGGGACCAGCTCACCGGGGAGGGCGACCAACCCGAGCGGGAACAGAGGGAACTCCCGCGCGACCGCTTCGGACATGGTGGGAGTTTAAAGGCGGCTAGGAGCGCCGGGCGCTCAGCAGCAGGTTGTAGAAGATCGCCGGCGGCAGCCGCGGCTCGAGCACGCTCTCGTCGAGGCGCTGCAGCAGCAGGTAGCCGTGGAACGCGTACTGGCGCCACAGCATCGGCACCTGGTCGGGGTCGGCGCTGGCCTCGAGGCTGCGGTTGAACCAGCCAAACCAGGTCGCCGTCAGCTCCTCGCCGCGCACCACGATGTCGGTGAAGCCGGCGCGCCGGGCGTGACGCTGCAGGTCAGCGGGGGCGAAGGCGTGGATGTCGACGCACCACTCGAGCTCGTGGTCCACGCGGTCAGGCGAGCCGGGCGCCGCGGGCGGCGGGGCCGGGCCAGCGTGCATCAGCCACCGCCACGCCGGCGCGAGCCGGTTCGCACCGCGCTTGGGGAGCGCCGCGATCCGGTCGCCCACCCGCGAGGGCTCCCCGGCGAACACGATCCGTCCGCCGGGCCGCAGGACGCGATGAAATTCGGCGAACGCGCGCCGCAGGTTCGGCAGGTGGTGGAGCACCGCGTGGCCGAGGACGAGGTCGAAGCTCGCGTCGGCGAACGGGAGCGACTCGGCGTCGGCCCGGGCGGCCCGGACCGACAACCCGAGCCGCCGGGCGTTCTCGCTCAACGTCTGCACCATCCCGGGGGAGATGTCGGTGCAGGTCGCTTCGCCGACTACGCCGGCCTGGAGCAGGTTGAGGCTGAAGTAGCCGGTTCCGGCGCCGATCTCGAGCGAGCGGTCATAGCCGCCGTCGAGCTCTGGGCCGAGCAGCTTGCGGAGCTTGCCCAGGACCTGCGTCTGGCCGACTTCGCCGAAGTCGATGCCCCATTTGGAGTCGTAGCTGTCGGCCGCGACGTCGTGGTAACGCGTGTTGACGTCGCGAATCTCGTCCGCGCTGCGGAGTGCCTCCATGCCGCGGCGCAGATTACTCTGTCGCAGTGCCAGTGAACGCCTACGTTCAGCGCGGACAGCCGCCCGGGGTGCCGCCGCTGGAGCTGACCGGAGAGCGCACGCTGCCCGACGTCCCGGCCGAGAACTACTGGTTTCGCCGTCATCTCGCGGTGTACGAGTGGATCGGCGCACGCACGATCGGGCAGCGCGTGCTCGACATGGCTTGCGGCGAGGGCTACGGCTCGGAGGTCCTATCGCGCGCGGCCGAGAGCGTCCTCGGCGTCGACGCCAATCCCGAAGCCTACGATCACGCCCGGCTGCGCTACCGACGCCAGAACCTTCACTTCGAGCGCGGGCTGGTGGAAACCCACGGCGCGCCCGGCGCCTACGACACGGTCGCGTTCCTGCAGACGATCGAGCACGTTGGAGACCCGGTCGCCGTGCTCGCGCACTTCCGCTCCCTGCTCGCGCCCGGCGGGGTCGCCTACGTGTCCACCCCGAACCTGCTCACGCTCGCCCCGGCAGGCGCGGAGAAGTCGGGCAACCCGTGGCACCTGAAGGAGTACCGCGCGCGCGAGTTCGACGCGCTGTGCCGCTCCACCTTCGAGGATGTGCAGCTGCTGGGGCTGTTTTACGCCCGCAAGCTCCGCCTCCACGAGCTCGCGCTTGCGTGCGGATGGGACGCCGTACACGCCCGGCTGCGGATCACCAAGCCGTTCTATGACCGCTTCACCGCCGCGATCGCGACCAGCGACTTCGCGCTGCGGGCCGGCGGGAAAGACCTCGACCGCGCGCTGGACTTCCTCGCCGTCTGCCGGACCGGGTGACTTCGGGCTACTCCCAGCGGAACGTCCGGGGGCGCTCGCGCATCCGGATCAGCTTCGCGGGAACCCCGCCTACCACGGCGTTGGCGGGTACGTCGCCGGTCACCACCGCGCTGCAGCCGACCACCGAGTTGTCCCCGACGGTAACGCCGCGCAAGAAGCAGGCGCCGTAGCCGATCCACACGTTGTGGCCGATCCGCACGTCGCGCTTGTAGATCCCCTGCTCGCGGATCGGGCGCTCGACCTCCACCATCCCGTGGTCGAAGTCGATCATCAT
>JBPCQU010000170.1:0-5578 GCA_050997795.1 Solirubrobacteraceae bacterium
GAGAGCCCCGGATCGACCGCGCCGGCGAGCAGCTTCGTACCGCCCAGGTCGACGCCGATCGTGCGTCGCGCCGGCATGTCGTCACTATATGCAGTGCTCGATGTCCAAAGAACCCCGCAACCGGGCGTCCAGCGAGGACCCCCCGTACCGGGTCTACCGGGGGGACGATTCACCTCGCCCCGACGACTCGAACCGCCCCTACACGGTGTACCGATCGACGCCGCGCGGGCTGCGCTCGCGGCTGCGCGGCGAGGAGGACGCCGCGCTCGACGAGGGCAAGAAGCCGGGGGGCCGCGACCCGCGGGACGGCTTGCAGACGGGCTCCGAGCGACGGATCACCCCCCGCCGGGTGCTCAAGTACGTGGCCCTCGCGATCGTCGCTTGGTTGCTGTTGTCACTCGTGCTGTTCCTCGTCAGCGCCCAGATTCAGAGCGGCTCGCTTCCGAGCTCGGCGCAGGCGGCGCTGGCGCCGGGCTCCAACATGCTGACCTCCACCGACACGATCCTCGTGCTCGGCACCGACCAGCGGCCGAAGGGCTCCAAGGAGCCGGGCGCGAACACCAGCGACAAGGGCAGCCGCTCTGACACGATCATGCTGTGGCGGATCGGCGGCGGTGTCTCGCGCCGGCTGTCGATCCCGCGCGACACGGTGGCCACGATTCCCGGTTACGGGACCAGCAAGATCAACGCCGCCTACGCGTTCGGCGGTCCGGCGCTGGCGATCAAGACCGTGGAGCAGTTCACCGGGGTCAATATCAACCACCTGGTCATCGTCAACCTCGCCAACTTCCCGAAGTTCATCGACGCGCTCGGAGGGGTCGACGTGACGACCGGACGGATCTGCTCGGAGATCAGCGGGGGCGCCGCCAACGGAGGCTTCTCGCTGTTCCTCCGGCCGGGGACGCACCACTTGAGTGGGATTCAGGCGCTGACGCTGGCGAGGACCCGCGAGAACCGGTGCAACGCCGCCAGCAACGATCTGACCCGTGAGGGCTACCAGCAGAAGATCCTCAACGCGATCAAGTCGAGGCTGCTGTCGCCGACGACCTTCTTCCGGCTCCCGTGGGCGTCGTGGTACGCGCCGCAGACAGTCCGCACCGACATGGGCGGTTTCACGATGCTGAGCCTGTTCGTGGCGGCGGAGATGGGCGGCTCGGCGCCCACGCAGCTGCTCAAGCCGACCGGGTCGCAGACCCTGCCCGACGGAGAGTCAGCGCTGACGGCCAGCCCGGGCGACGTGCACCGCGCCGTCTCGAGGTTGATGAACGGCTGACCGGCCCGATTCGGGCGTCAGCTCGCGGCTTTCGCCTTGCTCTCGGACTTCTTGGACCCAGAGTCGGACTTCGAGCCGCCCGAGTCGGCAGCCTTGGAGCCGCCCGAATCCGTGGAGCCCGACGAGCTGCCCGAGTCCTTCCCGGCCCCGTTCTTGGACGTGTCTTTCCCCTCGCTCTTGGAGCTCTCCTTGGACTCCTGCATCTCGCGGGAGCGCTTACGGGTGCCGTAGTCGGTGTTGTAGAAGCCCGAGCCCTTGAAATGCACGGCGATCGGGTGAAAGACGCGCTGCACCGAGCCGCCGCAGACCTCGCAGGCGGTGACCGGATCGTCCGAGATTCGCTGCATCACCTCGAACGCGTGGCCCTTCTGGCAACGGAATTCGTAGATCGGCATCGCTTCACAGAGTATAGCGGAGGGGCCTGGCACTCTCCAGGGTAGAGTGCCAAGCAGCCAGGCTGATCCCGGCGCCGCCTCGCCCCGGCCGGGGGGCTGCGGCTACCATCCCCGCGCGATGCCCGCCGACCCCGTCACGATGGACAAGATCGTTTCGCTCTCCAAGCGCCGAGGCTTCGTCTTTCAGAGCAGCGAGATCTACGGCGGGATCGGCTCGAGCTATGACTACGGGCACTACGGGGTGCTGCTCAAGAACAACGTCAAGGCCCAGTGGTGGAGGGCGATGCTGCAGGAGCGCGACGACATCGTCGCGCTGGACTCGGCGATCATCCAGCACCCGACGACGTGGAAGGCCAGCGGGCATCTGGCCGGCTTCACCGATCCGCTGGTCGACTGCCGCACGTGCAAGCTGCGCTTCCGTGCCGACCGGCTCGAGGAGGCCCAGTGCGGCCGCAGGCCGTCCAAGCACCCCGGCGAGACGTCCGACTGCGACCTCACCGAGCCACGCGACTTCAACCTGATGTTCGAGACCACGGTCGGCGCCGTCCGCGACGAAGGCTCGACGGTCTACCTGCGCCCCGAGACCGCCCAGGGGATCTTCCTGAACTTCAAGAACTACCTCCAGACCTCGCGCAAGCGACCCCCGTTCGGGATCGCTCAGATCGGCAAGAGCTTTCGCAACGAGATCACCCCCGGGAACTTCATCTTTCGGACGCGCGAGTTCGAGCAGATGGAGATGGAGTTCTTCGTGCCTCCAGCGGAGGCGGCGAAGTGGCACGAACACTGGCTGGCCGAGCGACACGACTGGTACCTCCAGCTCGGCGTTCGCGCCGACCACCTCCGGCTCCGCGCCCACGACGCCGATGAGCTCTCGCACTACTCGAGCGCCACGAGCGACCTGGAGTACCTCTATCCGATCGGATGGCAGGAGCTCGAGGGGATCGCCAACCGCGGAGACTTCGACCTCCGCCAGCACGCCGAGCACTCCGGCCAGAAGCTCGAGTACGTCGACTCGGCCACCGGAGAGCGCTACGTCCCGCACGTGATCGAGCCCGCCGTCGGGGCCGACCGGGCGATGCTCACCTTCCTCGTCGACGCCTACGACGAGGACGAGATCGGGGGGGAGCCACGGACGGTGCTGAGGCTGCATCCGCTGCTTGCGCCGGTCAAGGTCGCGGTGTTGCCGCTGGTCCGCAAGGACGGACAGCCCGAGCTGGCCAAGGCCGTCTACCGCGAGCTGCGCGAGCTGATGCAGGCCGAGTACGACGAGGGCGGCGCGATCGGGCGCCGCTACCGTCGCCAGGACGAGATCGGCACTCCGTGGGCGGTGACCGTCGACCACCAGTCGCTCGAGGACCGGACGGTCACCGTGCGCGAGCGCGACAGCCTGGGCCAGGAGCGAGTCGCGATCGACGAGCTCTCGGGCGAGCTCAGCCGGCGCCTGCACGAGCCGTGGCGCTCGCCGAAGCCGGCATCGGGCTAGCGCCCCCGCCCGCTCATCGTCGTCTGATGCCCGTCCGCGGAGCTCGCCCGGCGCGCCGGCGGTCGAGCCGCACGCTGGCCGCGCACACGATCAGCAACAGCAGCGCGAGGATCGCTCCGATCGCCACTCCGGGCTCCACGATCAGGATCACGGCGGCGATCGCGATCGCGGTCGCGACGTCGATCAACAACGGCTTGCGAGTCAGAGCGGGAGCCTCCGAAAGAGCGCTCGCGGCGCGTGCCTGAGCACTGCGAACATCCAGCGCAGGCGTCCCGGCACCCAGACCGTGTGGGCGCGGGTCTCCAGCGCGCGGACGGTGGCATCGGCCACCGCGTCAGCGGTCGTCGCCATCGGCGCCGGCTTGAGGCCCGCGGTCATCCTCGTGGTCACGAACCCGGGGCGGACCACGAGGATTCGGACGCCACTGCCCGCTGTCGCGTCGGCCAGCCCCTGCGCCAGCGCATCGAGGCCCGCCTTCGCGGCGCCGTAGATCGCGTTGCCCGCGCGGGGGCGCTCGGCGGCGACGCTCGAGAGCACGATCAACGTTCCACGACCTTGGGCGCGCAGCCTGCGCAGGCAGTGCAGCAGCAGCGAGCCCGCCCCCAGGAAGTTGACCCGCATCACCTCAGCGGCCTCGTCGGGATCGGCGTCGAGCCCGGCCTGGGCGCCGAGCACCCCGATCGCCACCACCACCACGTCGACGCCGCTGTCATGCTCAAAAGCGCTCGCGACCGCACGCTCGTGTCCGGCGACGTCCTCGGCGTCGACCAGCTCGAGGTCCACGGGAGCGACCCCCACCTGCTGCAGCGACCCCGACGCGGCCTCGAGCCGTCCCCGATCGCGGCCGAGCAGCAGCGCGCTGACCGGGCCGTCGTCGCGCAGCCGGCGCACGATCGCCAGCCCGATCTCGGAGCTGCCGCCGACGAGTAGCGTCCGGGTGACCCCGGGACCGATCATCGCACTGCCTCCGCGCCACCGGTCATCGCTCGGCCTCGATCAGTCCCGTTCGCAGCCCCAGGTCTGAACGCCAGACGCGCTCGGGGTCAGCCCGATCGCGCACCGCGTGCCAATCGCCAAGCCGAGGGTACATCGCCGCGAGCGCGTCAGGGCGCAGGCGGGCATCCTTGGCCAGGTACACGCGGCCCCCCGCGGTTGCCACCCGCTCGTCGAAGCCGCTCAGCAAGGCTTGCAGCCCGGACGCGGAGCGCGGGAGGTCCAGCGCGAGCGTCCAACCCGCGAGCGGGAACGAGAGCGGGGCGTCGCTCTCGGGGCCGAAGTCCTTGAGTACCGCGAGGTAGCAGGGGACGGGCGAACGGCGCAGCGCGGCGATCAGCTGCTCGAGCGCGCGCTCCTCTCCCCGCGGTAGCACCGCTTGGTACTGGACGAATCCCGGGTGGCCATAGAGCCGGGGCCAAGCCTCGAGCGCGTCGAGCGGGAACATGTGCGCGCCGAACGGCTCCAGGTGACCCGCTTGTCGGCGCGGCGTGCGCCGGAAGCGAAACTCGTTGTAGGCGCGGACGACGCTGGTCCGCAACAGGCCCCCGGGCCAGCCCTCAGGGACCGCGATCCGCGCCGTGACCGTCGCCCGAGCGCGCGCGCCGCCTTCCGTCGACTCTCCGACCAGCTGCTCGGCGCGGGTGACGACGCCTCTGACCGGGCGCCGCGAGAGCAGATCGAGCCACGCCACCCGGTGCGGCCCCCCGGGAGCGTCGAGCGTCGCCAGAGCGTCGTCGAGGCGTTCGAAGCGATCGGTGTCAACCGACAGCAGCGCGCTGGGAAACCGCCGGAGTGAGACGCGCGCCCACAGGATCACTCCGGTGAGCCCCATGCCGCCGATCGTCGCCGCCATCAGCTCGCCACCCTGGCGCGGCGTGAGCTCGAGCACGTCTCCGGCCGAAGTCAGCAGTCCGAGCGCGAGCACGTGCGCTCCGAACGTCCCGACGGCGCCGTGGTTCTTGCCGTGGATGTCACTGGCGATCGCTCCGCCGACCGTGACGTGCTGGGTGCCGGGCACGACCGGCAGCATCCACCCGGCCGGGGCGAGAGCAGCGAGCACCCGGCCCAGCGTCACGCCGGCCTGGGCGGTCAGGATGCCGCGATCTGCGTCGAGCTCGAACGAGGCCAGGCCCGTCGTGTCGAGCACCAGTCCGCCACCGAGCTGGGCGGCGTCGCCGTAGCTGCGGCCCATGCCGCGCGCGATCGCCCCTCCGCCGCGGCGGCCCGCCAGCGCCGCGCGCAACCCGTCGAGGCTTTCGGGTCGCAAGAGCGTTACCGGGACCTGATCGCCGCCGCCCCACCCGCAGACCGTGGCGGTCAAGCCTGGGGGGGCGGCTGATGCCGGGGCGGCGCTGGGCAGCGCCGCGTCAGCCGGCAGCAGGGACACCGAGCGCAAAAAACACCAGCCACACCACCACGCCGCAAGCGCGC
>JBPCQU010000178.1:0-11051 GCA_050997795.1 Solirubrobacteraceae bacterium
ACCAGGGGGCGCGCCGCGATCACGAACGGACGGATCTGGTTGCGCACGATCGGCGTGCTCGGCTTGGCGAGTGACACCAGCGCCGCGTTGGCCGCCGGCAGCGACCGCGCGGCCGGGAGCAGGTTGGCGGCGGTCGGACCGAGCAGCCTCGCGAACGTCTGCACCTTCTGCAGCGTCGCGGTGGTCTGGCTGAGGGTCCCCGGCAGGTCGACGAGTGCCCGGCTGATGTTGTGGTCCTCGGAGGCGAACGCGTGGAAGACCTTCGAGCTGGAGTCGACGAGCGAGACGATCTGCGTCTGCTTGGTCGCCAGCGCCGTGTTGAGCCGCTGGAGCGAGTTCACGAGCTGGCGCAGGTCGGTTCCCCGCACTGCGACGGCCTTGTTGAGCCGCGCGAGATCGCGGTGGGTGGGCTCGAAGCGCTCGAACACCTGAGCGAGCTCTGAGCCGCCCTGGCCCTTGAGCCCTTGGCCGGCGCCGTTGACGAGCAGTTGCAGGTAGCTGCGCGTGTCCCCGTCCAGCGAAGCCAGGATCTCGTCGACGTCGATGTCGGGATTCGTGTTCGAGACCGGGATCGTCCAGCCCGGCGTGGCCACCGGGGCGGGGCCTGTGCCCGGGTCGACCTCGACGAACATGTCCTTCAGCCCGGTCTTGGGCCGCAGCAGCGCGGTGGCGTTGGTGTGGATCAGGTGCTTGTACTTGTCGTCGATCTGCAGCTGGACCGTCGCCATGCCGTTCTGCAGCGTTACGCCGCCGATCTCCCCCACTTGCACGCCCGAGACGCGCACCGACTGACCCTGGCCGGGTGTCACGGCCTGCGCGGTAGAGAACTGCGCGTTGATCGTGAACGGAGTCGACTGGATGAACGGGAAGCGCAACCGCTCGTGATTGAGGATGTAGCCGGCCACCACCACCGAGAGCACGAGCAGCACGACGATCGCCGCGAAATCGGTTGCGTGGGTCTTGATCGCGCGCTTCATGGCTACGGCATCCGGTTCGTGGTCCGGACCTTGAGCCCCGCCGCGTGCGCGACGCTGGTGACCAGGTTCAGGGTCTGCTGGTTCTCCTGCTTGTGCGCGGCCCGCGCCAGCGCGATCGGCAGCGTCGGCAGCGGAGTCGGGTTGAGCGGCTGCATCGGACCCCCGGCGGGCGCTTCCAGGTTCGTGATCGGGGCCTGGGTCTCGCACGGGACGTTCGGCATGTAGGGCGGGCGCTGACCGCCCGGCGGCAGCTGCGGCTGGACCGCGTCGAGCTTGGTCAGCGACTGGCCGAACAATCCCGGCTGCAGCGAGTAGGTCAGCGTCCCGCCGACACCGAGCACCCGGATGTACGGACCGTTGGCGTCAAAGTTGCGTGACTCGCCGGCCAGACCCGGGAGGTAGTCGACTCCCTCGATATAGACCTTGCGCGGCGGGAAGCCGTTGGCGGCGGTGAAGTTCGAATCCGGGACGGTCAGCTGCGTCCAGGGATAGATCACGTTGGCCACGCAGCTGGACGCGGGGCGGACCTGGTCACGCATCAGCGGGATCGTGCTGTTGGTCAGGCTGGCCAGGGCCGGGACCGTCGGGCGCAGATCGTGGGTCAGCCCGCGAAGCTCCGAAGGTTGCACCAGGAGTCGCAGCTGGGTGATGAACGGGAGGCTGGCGTCGACTGCCGGCCCGGTGGCCTTGACGCCCGGGACCAGGGTGCGAGCGAGCTGGCGCAGCGGCGGGAAGGCCGCGTTGAGGGCGTTGAACGCCGGGATCGCCGCCGACAGCGTGCGCGGGAGCTGGATCACGGTGTTCCGCAACGCCACGTTCTCGCGCGCGAACGCCCCCGCGGTGGTGTTGAAGTCGGTGATCAGGCTCTTGAGGTTCTGGGGGTGCGCGTCGAGCGCTCCGGCGGTCGTCCCCTGCGCCGCGATGTAGTTCGAGAGGTCATGGGGCTGGATGCCGAGCGCGTCGTGAGCGACCAGCGAGGAGTACTCGTAGGCGGGCAGCCAGTACTGGATCGAGCGGTTGTAGGAGGGACCTGACTGCTCCACCGCCTTGCCGTATTGCTGGAGCAGGATCTGGAGGTTCTGACGGGTGTTCTGCTGCAGGCCGCTCAGTACCTGGTCGAGCTGAACCGGCTCTATCCCCTGCTGGATCGGGAACATGTGGCCGTCGCCGGCGACCGGTGTCGACGGCGTACCGGGATCGAGATCGACGAAGAAGTTGCCCTCGAGGAAGATGCGCGGACGGATCGCGAACGTGGCGTCGTCGTGGATCGGGAGGCCTGGGTTGTCGATCGCCATCGTCACGTCCGCGGCTTGGCAGGCGCTGCGATCCTTGGTCGCCGAGTGGCAGCCGGGCTCGGTGCCGACGCTCGTCACCTTGCCGACGTTGACGCCGGCGATCCGCACCAGCGAATCCGGCCGGAGCCCATTGGCGTTCGAGAACACGGCATGGATCGTGTACTTGCTCGCGAACGGGTTGGCGAACTTGGTGTACGCGAGGTACGAGAAGAGGACGATCACGATGATCCCGATCGCCCCGGCGACGAACGTGCTGAGCCCTTTCCTGCGGCGGCGCTTGCGTCTTGGAAGTCTCATGGCTCTCTAGTTGTTGCCGGGGACGGAGGAAAGCTGAGGGCCGGCCTGGGGGTTGCGGCTGAACGTCTCGCCGGCGGGGACGTGGGCGCGCCCGGCGTAGGTGGGTCCCTGGTCACCCGGCGTGTGGGCATCGGTGGCGAGGTCGCGTCCCTGCGGGTCGTAGTAGTTGAGCTTCTTGACGTAGCCGCGCTGGCCGGTCTCGCAGTCGGCGTTGCCGGCGTTGTCGACGGCGGCACCGTAAGCCTGGGCGTGGAGGTACTCGTTGCCGCCGGTCAGAAGCGAATCGCTCCCGCCGCCGTTGACCGGGGCTGTCGCGCCCTCGGTGCCGACGTTGTTCGTCTGCAGCGGGTTGCCGAGGTTGATCAGGGCCCGCTGGGCAAAGCCGAAGCTCGTCTGCTCGGAGATGTGCTCAGACAGGAAGGTCCAGAAGTAGTTCCAGCCGTCGCAGACCGTCTGGAAGGGCCCGAGGTAGCGGATCATCGGATTGAGGATCGAAACGGTGCTGGCCAGGGCGTTGATGCCGATGTTCGTCCCCGGCGCGAGCGAGAGCTGCTTGAGCGCGGCCATCACCTGCTGGAGCTTGGCGTTCAGCGAAGGCGTCCGCGCCAGCGTGCGGGCCCCGATCTCGATCGCCGGGTTGATGATCGGAAGCGCCCGCTTGAGCTCGGCGGTCGCGGGCGTCAGCTGCGTCCCCAGCGTGCTCAGGTCGACGAGGAAGGGCTGCTGGACTTTGAGCGAGCTGGTCGTCACGTCCTCGGTCGAAGGCGACTCTCGAATCGTCGCCTCGAGCGCGTTGGGATCGCGCGAGATCGCCTCGAACGTCGTAGCCATGTCCCTGAACAGGGCCACGTTGGTCTGGGCCACAGGGGCGACGGTGCCCATGAAGCCCTCGAGCGAGCCCAGCAGCCGGGTCAGTTCGGTGCTGGGGTCAGACAGATACTGGGCGACCGGGCGGAGGTGCTGGAACAGGCTGGGGAGGCTCGAGATCGTGTCGTTGAGCGCCGATCCGCGGCCGGCGAGGGTGTCACCGAAGCCGACCAGGTTCTTGTCGATCGCCGAGCGCGTCTTTGCGTCGAACGCCTGGAAGATGTCCTCGAACTGGACCGGGACGGTGGTGTGGGAGATCGGCATCGTGCCGCCGTCGGCGAAGAAGCGCTTCGAGGTCCCCTTGTGGAGGTCGACGTACTTGAGGCCGAGCACCGATCGCGGACGAATCGACGCCGTGGAGTCGAGCGGAACGTCGCCCTGGGCCTTGTCGAGCTGCAATGTGAGCTGCGCCCCGATCTGACCGGTCGGCAGCTCGATTGGCTTCAGGTCCGAGATGCGGCCGATCAAGAAGCCACCCTCCCGGACCTCGTTGCCGGGCACCAGATCAGAGCCGCTGGCGATGTCGACCTTGAGCTGGCGGGTGGGCACGAACGGGAGGCCGTTGTTGGCGTTGTAGGCGAGGAACACGGCCACCAGGATCACGAGCACGGTCATGGCCCCGACCAGGACCGGGTTCGCGAGCGCTGATTGCTGGTGGCGTCTCATCGGCTGAAGGTCACGGGGCGAGCAGGTAGTTGAGGAGCTGCTGAGCCTGGCCTCCGGAGACGGCCGACCCCGAGCTCGACCCCGAGCTCGACGCCGGCGCGGAGGCCGGCGAGGAGGCCGAAGGTGCCGCCGACGGGGCGGTGGCGGACTGCTGCTGCGTGCCGGCGGCCTTGTCCTGGGCCGTCACGTCGGCGGCGGTCAGCGGCGCGGCGCTCGTCGCCGGGCCCCTTTGGCCAGGAGGGGCGCCGCCCGGGTCGGCAACCCCGCCGTTCGGGTTGGACGGGTCGGTCTCGTTGACACCCGGTTGGTTGGGGCCGAGCCACGAGTAGCACTGCCGGTACGTCGGACCGTAGGTCTTGAGCGCCATCGCGATCGTCGCGGGGGTCGCGTAGGGCGAGCACATCTTGCTGAAGAAGGCGTCGACGGCCAGTACGTGGCCGAACGGGCCGTAGGTGTTGATCGCCAGCGCCTGGTTGAAGGCGTATCCGAGTAGCGCCTGCAGGCCGGTGAATCCCTTGCCCCCGGGGCTGCGCGGGTCGGGCTCGACGGCCCGGCTCTGGGTGTCGAGGTCGTGCAGCACGATCGACAGGTTCTGGGCGAGCTCGGGCGTCGGCTGAGCGAACCGGTTGAGGTCGGTGACGGTCGGCCTCGCCGCCTCGACGGCGGTCTTGCCGGTCACCGACGCCCTTCCGAGGGACCGCAGCGCCACGCGAGCCGAGCGCGAGAAGCTCGGCAGGTCGGTGAACAGGCGGTTGACCTGGCCGGCGGCGGAGTTGAGGTTGTTGAGCACCGGCTCGTTGGTGGTCACGGTGCTGCCGAGCTGGGCCATCGTCGGGCGCAGCTGCTCGAGCAGGCCGGGGAGCTTCTGGAAGGTGAGCCGCAGGTTGCCGTCCTGGGTCGCGGTCGCGGTGGCGGTCTTGTTGGCCTCGGTGATGAAGCGCTCGACCTGAGTGCTGTTGTTGGCCAGCGCGGTGATGTAGTGGTTCGAGTCTCTAGTCAAGTTCTGCAGCGTCGTGGAGTCGTTGGCGAGCAGGTTGAGCAGGTTGTCGGTCTCGTCCAGGGCGGGCACCGCGCGCTGAAGCGCCGCCTGGAGGTCTCCCGAGCGCGCCGCCGCGGAGGAGCCGAGCTCGTTGACGATCAGCGTCAAGCGCTCGCGGTAGGGAAGCCGCATCACGTTCTGAACCAGGTCGGCGGCGATTGTCGACTTCGTGTGCGAGACGGGGATCGTGCTGCCGGCCTTGAGCACCGGGCCGGAGCTGCCCGGGTTGCAGTCGATGAAGTACTCGCCGATCAGCGACTGCGGCCGGGACTCACAGGTGGCGTCCCTGTGGAACTGCCCGAAACCGCCGCGCGAGACCGACACCGTCACGACGGCGTGCAGCGACTTCTGATCGAGGTTGATCGCCTTGATCGTGCCGGCGGGGACACCGGCGACCTTGAAGTCGGCCCCGGTCACCAGCCCGAACGCGTTGTCGAGCTCGATCTTGTAGGTGCCGTTGGCGTTCTGGTTCGAAGCGCCTCCGGCGAGGACGAGGAAGGCGCCCGCGGCGAGCAGGATCGCCGCGCTGAGCAGGATCCGTTTCATGGGCCGGGGGGCACCTGGCTCGGATCACACGGGTAGCCGCTCTCGGGGTAGAAGACGGCTCCGCGCTCCATCGACCCCGGGCAGCGGTCACCCTGACCGGCGGTGAGGATGCCACTCTGGCCGCCTCCGCCGAACGCGAGGACGCTGCGCAGCGTGGGGGTGCTCAGCAGGCTGCCCAAGTTGTTCAAGTTGAGGATGTTGAGCGCCCCGTTCTCGATCGAGCCGATGCCGACGATCGGCGCCACGCGGCTCGAGCTGCCGTTGGCGTCGATCGTGCCCGGGTGGGTGTAGCCCTCGAACCAGCCGGTCAGGTCGACGGCGTACGGGCGCGCCGTCGCGAGCTCAGGCGTCGAGTCGTTGAGCGCCGTGACCGACTGGGGGAAGGCGCCAGGCCGGAGCTTGCCGTTGGCCTGGATGTCGCGGACCGTGGCCGCGGCGAGCGGGACGCCGAGCCTGGTCAGCTCGGTGAGGTCGTTGTTGGCTCCCGGGCGCCGGATGATGTTCGACAGGTCGCGGACTGTCGGCACCGAATTCTGGGCCAGCGGCCGCAACTGAACGAGCAGCTTCACGAGCTTGGGCGCGACGGGCTTTGAGTCGTTGACCAGCGGCGTCAGGTCATCCAGAGCGCCGCGGAGGTTGACGAAGGTCGTGTTCGCAAGCCGCATGAAGCCCGGCAGGTCGCGCAGCGACTGTCCCAGCGGGACGCGCTCGGCGGCGAGCGCCTGGGTGGTCGTCGACAGGTGCGAGATCAGGCCGCTCAGGTCGCTCGAGCGCTGCGAGAGGTCTGAGACCAGGTTGCCCGTCTTGACGAGGAAGTTCGTGAACTGACCCGTGTTGCGGTTGATCTCGCTGAACAGGGTGCTGCTCGCGGCGACCGCTGGATTCAGGTACGCGAACGCCGGCTGGGCGAGCTTGCCGGCGTTCTTGTATTGCGCCGCCGATCCCAGGAACACGTTCTGCAGACCCTTTCGCGTCGGTCCGTTGAGGGTGTTGAACAGCTCGTCGAGGTCGACTTCGCTGGTCGTGTCGCTGGCGCGGATGACCCCGTTGTTGGGGATCTTGGGGGCGTTCGGGGAGCCCAACCGCAGCTCGACGTATCGGTTGGCGATCCCCGACAGCGAGGCTTCGCGCACGGTCGCGAGCGTCCCCTGCCGCAGCGGCTCATACGCCTTGTTGGTGATGTTGAGCGTCAGCTGCGCCTGGCCGCCGGGAGTCAGCGCCAGGCCCGACACGGTGCCGATCTGGTTGCCGGCGACCTCGACCAGGTCCCCGGACACGATCTGGCTCGCGTTCTGGAAGACCGCGCGCACCTTGTAGGTGCTCCCACCCGAGAGCAGGATCACCGCCACGGCTACGAGCGCAACCGCGATCGCCGCTACCGCGGCGACCCGGCCGATCACACTTGAGTTCCGCACCGCCGCGACCTGGGCAATCGATCTCCTCCCGCGCGCGGACCCCGTCTGGCCGGGCGCAAAGCTGGGGGCGAAGCTAGCAAGGGCCTCAATGCACTGTCAATTAGGAACCGCATCGTCCGACTCCCCGCGGCACGCTGTTTTGCGCTTGGCGTCGGCCCCGAGACTCGCTAGCGTTCTCCCAAACCCGCCCGGGTGGTGGAATCTGGTCAGACACGGTCGCCTTAAGAGCGATTGCCCCTAGTGGCGTGAGGGTTCGAGTCCCTCCCCGGGTATCTCGCTCGTATAGGACTCGTCTCAGCACCCGGCAAATCCTGGCGTAAGAGCGCAACTTTTGCGCTGCTACGGTGTCGAAGACGGGCAAAGCGCGCCGGATGGAAGTCTCAGCACTGAAATATTCCGGGGGGATTGGCCTGCATGGGCGCTCCACCCTGCTCAGACTCCAGTCCGACGAGCGGCTGATCGCCTTTCTGCGCAAGGGCAACAATGCCGCCTTCGAGGTCCTGGTCGCGCGCTATGAGACGCGGCTGCTGGCCTTCTGCCGCCATCTGCTCGGGTCGCGCGAGGATGCAGAGGACGTTCTCCAGGAGGTCATGACGGCGGCCTTCAACGCGATCATCGCCGACGACCGTCCCATCAACGTCAGGCCGTGGCTGTACCGGATCGCACGCAACCGCAGCCTCAATCACCTGCGCCGGGCGCAGGCGATCGGGGTCGATTCGATGGATCTGCACTACTCCGACAACGGGGCGAGCACCGCGGACAAGGTCAACGAGCGCGAGGAGTTCCGGCTTCTGGTCGGCGACATCCATGAGCTGCCCGAGACGCAGAAGACCGCGCTCGTGCTGCGCGAGATGGACGCGCTCTCATACGAGCAGATCGCGGAGGCCATGGAGACGACCGTGCCGAGCGTCAAGTCGCTGCTCGTGCGCGCGCGGGTATCGCTGGCCGAAGCGGCCGAAGCGCGCCTGCTGTCCTGCGACGAGGTCCGGATCCAGCTTGGGGAAATGGCCGAAGGGCTCCGCCGCCGTCCCAGCCCGCCGGTCCGCCGCCACCTGCGCACCTGCAAGCGCTGCGCCGTCTTCCGCACCCAGCTCAAGCACACCAACAAGGCGCTCGCGGCGTTGATGCCGATCGGCCCGATGGTGGTGCTCAAGAAGCTCCTGATCGCGCACCTCGGGCACTCGGCGGGCGCGGGCTCGGGCGCCACGGCCGCCGGAGCCGGGAGTGGCGCCACCGGAGCGGGCGCCGCCGGAGCGGGTGCCACCGCCGGTGGCGCGGCGCTCGCCGGTTCGACGGTCGCCGCCGGATCTGGAGGCTTCATCTCCGCTGGCCTGGGCGCGATCGCCACGAAGGCCGCGGCTGGGCTCGCCGCGGCGGCGCTCGTGACCGCCGGCGCCGTCGAGGCCAACCACAGCGGCGCCGATCACGCTCATCGCACCGCCGTCGCATCGGTCCCGCAGTCGAACTCGCCCGCCCAGCAGGCGTCGGTAACACCGGTGGCCTCACACCCCGAACGGCGCTCCACGGTTCGGACCCACCAGAACTCGCGCAAGGACTCCCCGCGCCAGCCCAAGCAGAAGCCCACGGCTGCCGTCAAGTCGGCCGTTCCGAGCGCCGCAAAGGCGCCTCTGACGACCGCCGCCAAGAAGCCGGTCGCGACGACCAACCCCCCCGTGCAGTCGCCGCCGACCCCCGCTGGCCGCAACCAGACGCAGACTGACCCGACGGTGCTGCCGCCGACGACGATCGCCACCCCTCCGACAGCCACCGCCCCCCCGACAGCCACCGCCCCGCCGACAGCGACCACCCCGCCGACAGCCACCGCCCCGCCAACAGCGACCGCCCCGCCGACAGCCACCCCCCCGCCAACAGCGACCACCCCGCCGACGGCCACCCCCCCGCCGCCGGGCCAGCCACCGGCTACCAACCCCCCGCCACCGACCACCCCCCCACCGACGACACCGCCGACGAGCACCGGTCCGGCTCCCAGCGGCGGGGCGTGATCGAATTCGAGCAGTTCCAGGCGGTCGACATGCGCGTCGGACGCGTGGTCGCGGTAGACGATTTCCCCGAGGCGCGCAAGCCGGCGTGGCAGCTGACGATCGACTTCGGGCGCGAGCTCGGCGTGAAGCGATCCTCGGCCCAGCTCACCCATTACTCGCGGGAGGAGCTCGAGGACACGCTCGTCGTCGCGGTGGTCAACTTCCCGCCCCGCCAGATCGGCCCGTTCTCTTCGGAGGTTCTCGTGCTGGGGGCGCTCGACGAGGAGCAAGGTGTCGTGCTGCTGCGTCCCGACCGGGGCGCGGCGCCGGGCGCGCCGATCGGCTGAGCCACGGTCGGGCGCGCCGGCGCAGCCGCGCTCAGGGGCCGGGCGCGGCGCCGACGATCAGCTCGCCGCGCTTGACGTGGTCTACTTCGATCGAGTAGGTCCCGTTCGGGATTCCCGCGAGGATGAGCTTCACCGGAGCGCCGACCCGGACGTTGGCACGGTGCTGGTGTGGAGTGTCGAGCACGAACGTGTGTGGCCTGCCGTCGCCGGACTTCACGGTCAGCGCGACGTCGGTGTGCTTGGGCGCGGCGACCTGGGGTGGATCGAGCACCCCTCCGGGCCGAATCGTGAACGTAGCCGGAAGGCGCACGTTCGTGTCCGGGGCCCGAGACGTCGAGCTCCTGGACGCGGTGCTCGTGGCGGTGCTCGTGCCCGCGGGTGCGGCCGCGGCGCTGGATCCCGACGTGGTGCTGTGGGCGCCAGAGCTGCTCGGGGTGCTGGAGCTGCTCCGCGTGCTGGAGCTGCTCGAGCCGCCGCAGGCGGCCGAGAGCAAAGCGGTGATGCAGGCAATGCAGGCAAGGACCAACAGCCGAAGGCTCATCGGCTCCCAGCATAGATAGCCCGTTCCCCATGATCAGCTCAGCGTGATCAGGCCCCGAATGAGCAACAGGGCGGCGATCGCGCAGGCGGCGATCACGCCGAGACGGCGGCCTCTGCGGTCGAGCCAGGCTCTGAACCGGGTCACGGCGTCTTGGGTCCACTCCGGCGCGAGCAGGTAGCCGAGCAGCGGTAGCTCGAGCAGAAGCTGCTGCATCACGCAGAAGAACACGACCAGCAGCACGGTCGGCACGGATCCGGGATCGAGCTTCACGATGTGATCGAGCGCGTTGAGGTAGCTGACCCCCGGAAAGCTGAGGACCACACCGACCCCGAACGTGATTCGCGCCGAGCCCCGACCGATTAGCCGCAGCTGCCAGCTTTCCTTGTCTTTGTCCTTGCCGGCTTTGCCCTTGGCCTGCTGGCGGCGCTCGGGCCAACCGCGCAGGCGGGCATCGAGGCGCGTGGCCAACACGTAGGCGATCGCGACCGCGATCAGACCCGCGACGATGTCCCCGCCTGGGCTGAGCGTGTGCTTTGAGGTGCTGACCGCGCTCGAACCGTGCAACGAGAACGCGAACACGAGGCCGAAGGTGATGCTGGTGGCGTAGGCACCGAGCAGGTAGCCCAGCATCAGCCGCTTGGGATGCGGGAGCAGGAGCATGACCGTCACCGCGGCGAGCAGCGACGGGTTGAGCGTGGCCAGCGCCGTGGAGACAAATACCCTGGCCAGGTCGCTTTGCATTCTGAAAGGTCTCGACTGGCCCTGATCAGATCAACCGACCGGCACGTCCGGGCGGCTTCTACAGCTCCGACAGCCGCTCGGTGAGGATGATCCGCGCGGCTGCGTCCAGCAGCGCGAGGTGGGAGAAGGCCTGCGGGAAGTTGCCGAGGTGCCGCGCGGTGGCGCTGTCGAACTCCTCGGCGTAGAGCCCCAGCGGCGACGCTTCACGCAGCAGGCGCTCCATCAGATCGCGGGCGCGTTGGTGCTCGCCGACGATCGCCAGAGCCGACACGAGCCAGAACGAGCAGATCACGAACGTGCCCTCCTTCCCCGAGAGCCCGTCGTCGGTTTCATCGGTC
>JBPCQU010000202.1:0-11194 GCA_050997795.1 Solirubrobacteraceae bacterium
CCCGCCCCGCAACCGCCAGCGCGCGTGTATTACCCTTGCAGATGACTTCGAATTCGAAGGGGCTATAGCTCAGCTGGGAGAGCGTCGGAGTGGCACTCCGAAGGTCGTCGGTTCGAGCCCGACTAGCTCCACTGCACCGAAGGCTTCGATCACACTCGGATCCAATTCGTTTCGCGACAAGCTCGGCTACTGGATGGACCGCGTCGCGCCGGCGACGAGGTTGTGATCACCAGGCACGGTAGACCACGGATCCGCATGAGTCCTGCGCTCCCCGTCAGCCGCGCGGGATGAACTCCGGCACGTCGATCTGCTCCTCGTCAGGGCCGGTCGGGGCGGTCCTTCGGGGGCCGCCGTCGTGGCGCGACCGCCGCGAGGTGCCCTCCACGCGCTCGATCCGCGAGGCCAGCTGGGAGTGGATGCCGTGGACGTCGCGCAGCAGCCGCTCCGCGTTGGCGCGTAGCGAATCGCCCATCTGGCGCAGGTTGGCGGCCAGCTCCAGGCCTTCGTTTCGGACTTCGTCGGCCGTGCTCCGCGCTTCGCTCATCAGCTCGCGCGAATAGCGCTCGGCTTCGCGCTGGCTGTTGGCCGCGGCCGCGGTCGCCTGCTCGAGCGTCTTGTCAGCGTCCTGGTGCGCGTTGGCGACGATCGCGAGCGCTTCGCTGGTGGCGGTCGTCTTGTGCTCCTCGGCCTCGTCGTGGTTCGAGCGGCGCAGCTGCTCGGCCTCGTGGCGCGCGGTGGCGAGGATCTCGGCTGCCTCCTCGTCGGCCGCCTGGACGCGGTAGTCGGCGGCGCGCTGGGCTTCGGCGATGCGTTCGCGGGCGCGCGTCTCGGCTTCGCTGCGGATTCGCTCCGCAGCCTCCTCGGCCGCCGACACGATCGAGGCGACTCGATCGGCGGCTGAGGGGCGTTTGCTTCCAGCCGTCGCTCCGGCTCGTGGCTGATCGTCGGTCACGGCGCCATGGTAACCGGGAACTTGCCTGCAACCGGGGCGATTGCGTCGCTGCCGACCACGGCAAGCTCACCGGCGTCGTCCCTCGGCCACAGTGGGCGCAAGTAACCTCAATCTCCGAATATGCCAGAGCGCCGCTACGACCCGGGTCAGATCGAACCTCGTTGGCAGGAGATATGGGCCCGCGAGGGCACCTGGGAGGTGTCGAATGACCTCGACGCGGGCGGGGCGCACGCGGAGAAGTCATATGTGCTCGAGATGCTGCCGTATCCGAGCGGCGAGCCCCATATCGGGCATCTGAAGAACTACGCGCTCGGGGACGCGATCGCCCATTTCCATCGCCGCACCGGACGTCGCGTCCTGCATCCGATGGGCTATGACGCGTTCGGGCTGCCGGCCGAGAACAACGCGATCAAGACCGGCGTCCACCCCCGTGACGCGACCGACAAGTCGATCGCCGCCTACCGCCACTGGTTTCACCGTTGGGGGATCTCGATCGACTGGACGCGCGAGCTCGCCACCGACGATCCGAGCTACTACCGCTGGACGCAATGGATCTTCCTGCGCCTGCTCGAGCGCGGGCTCGCCTATCGCAAGGAGGCGGCGGTCAAGTGGTGCCCCAACGATCAGACCGTGCTCGCCAACGAACAGGTGATCGACGGCCGTTGCGAGCGGTGCGGGCACCAGGTCGAGGTACGCCAGCTCGAGCAGTGGTTCTTCCGGATCACCGACTACGCCGACCGGTTGCTCGATGATCTCGACCGGATCCAGTGGCCCGAGCACGTCAAGGCGATGCAGCGCAACTGGATCGGACGCAGCGAGGGCGCCGAGGTGACGTTTCGCTGCGAGCAGCTCAGGGTCGACTACGCCGTCTTCACCACCCGTCCCGACACGCTGTTTGGCGCCACCTTCTTCGTCTTGGCCCCCGAGCATCCGGACGTGTTCAGGCTCGTCGCCGGAACCGAGCACGAGGCGGCTGTGCACGAATATGTCAACCACGTGCTGGGGGGACCGGTGGAGGACCGCGGCGCCGCCGATAAGCCCAAGACCGGAGCGCCACTCGGGCGCACCGTCACCAATCCCGTAAACGGCGAGCAGCTCCCGATGTTCGTCGCCGACTACGTGCTGGTGGAGTACGGGACCGGCGCCGTGATGGGGGTCCCGGCCCACGATCAGCGCGACTACGACTTCGCGGTCGGCTTCGATTTGCCGATCCGTCCGGTCGTCGCCCCGGCGCAGGCGGACGCGCTGCCGGCCGATCAGGCGTTCACGGCCCACACCGACGACGAGCGGCTGATCAACTCCGGCCAGTTCAGCGGCATGGACGCGGTCTCAGGCCGCCACGCGATCGTCTCCTGGCTCGACCGCGAGGGCGTCGGGCACGCCTCGGTCAACTACCGACTGCGCGACTGGGGCCTTTCCCGCCAGCGCTACTGGGGCTGCCCGATACCGGTCATCCACTGTCCGGAGTGCGGGCTGCAGCCGGTTCCCGGTCAGGATCTCCCCGTGGTCTTGCCCGAGATCGAGGACTACCAGCCGCGCGGCCGCTCGCCGCTGGCCGCGGCCGAGGACTGGGTGCGGGTCAAGTGCCCGAGCTGCGGCGGCGAGGCCCGGCGCGAGACCGACACGATGGACACGTTCGTCGACTCGAGCTGGTACTTCCTGCGCTACTGCGACGCCCGCAACGACCAGGCGGCGTGGGACCGCCGCGCGCTGGCCTCGTGGATGCCCGTCGATCAGTACATCGGTGGCGTCGAGCACGCGATCCTGCACCTGATGTACTCGCGCTTCTTCGTCAAGGCGCTGGCCGACATGGATCTGCTCGACGTCCAGGAGCCGTTTCAGGCCCTGTTCACGCAGGGGATGATCCTCGGCTCTGACGGCAACAAGATGTCGAGCTCGAAGGGCAACGTGGTCGCCCCGAGCGAGATCGTCGAGCGCTTCGGGGCCGACGCGGCCCGATGCTACGTCCTCTTCATGGGGCCCCCTGACCAGGACGCGGCCTGGTCAGGCAGCGGGGTCGAGGGTGTCCACCGCTTCCTCAGCCGCCTATGGCGGCTCGGCGACGGGTTTGCCGAGGGGGCCGAGCCAGTTCATCCCGCGCAACAGCCGCCCGACCCCTCGGGCCATGGGCTGGCCCTGGTGCGCAAGGCCAACTGGGCGATTGACAAGGTGACCAGCGACATGACCGGTCGCTTCGCGTTCAACACGGCGATCGCGGCGATCATGGAGCTCGTCAACGAGATCTACAGCCCCAAGAACGCCGACGCCGATCCCGGGGCCCGCCATTTCGCGATCGCCACCGCCGCATCGCTCGTGTTCCCGTTCGCCCCGCATCTCGGGGCTGAGGTCTACGAGCATCTGACCGGCCAGCGCGTCTGGGAGGAGCCGTGGCCCGACGCTGATCCGGACATGCTGCAGGCCGATACCTTCGAGCTCGTCTGCATGGTCAACGGCAAGGTCCGTGACCGCGTCACCGCCGCCACCGGGGCCCCGCGCGAGGAGCTCGAGCAGTTGTGCATGGCAGCGCGCGGGGTGCAGGCTCACCTCGACGGCGACGAGGTCGCCAACGTGATCGTCGTGCCCGACAAGCTGGTCAACTTCGTCGTCCCCTAGTGGCCCTCACCACAAAAACGGGTAGCGACGGCGGGGACAGCTAGCGCCGTGGAGTCCGCTGCGCCGCACGTCGCCGTGATCGGCGCCTCGAATGCCTCGCCGGCGCAGGAGCGGGCCGCCGAAGAGGTCGGCCGCGGGCTCGGCGCCGCGGGAGCGGTGGTCATCAACGGCGGGGGCGGGGGCGTGATGGCCGCCGCTTCGAGAGGGGCGAGCTCCGCGGGTGGGGTGGTGGTCGGGATCCTTCCGGGCCTCGACCGCCGCGCGGCCAACCAGTGGGTCGCCGTGGCGCTGGCGACCGGTCTGGGTGAGCTGCGAAACGGGCTGATCGTTCGCGCCGTCGACGCGGTGGTGGCGGTCGGCGGGGCATACGGGACGCTTTCGGAGATCGCGCTCGCGCTCGCCGCCGACGTGCCGGTCGTCGGGCTCGAGACGTGGGAGATCGACGGGGTACAGGCGGTCCAGTCACCGTCGGCGGCGGTGCGCCGAGCGCTCGAGATCGCGGGCGGAGCGAGCCCATAGCGAGCGCCCGCCGGCGCCGGAGAACGCGTCGAGCCTCGCGCATACACTCGAGCCGGTGCTCACCTTCAAGGCCGCCTACCTGATCCATGGTGACGACCACGGCCGGATCGCCGAGCGTCGTGCCCGCCTGCGCGCGCTGGCGGAGACATCGAGCGGCGCCGAGGGCCTCGAGTTGTTCGAGGGTGACGAGTCGACTCCGGAGCTGGTCGCCGCCGCGCTCGATGCGATGACGCTGGCGCTGGGCCGGCGGTTTTTGATCGTCGAGGGGGTCGAGCGGTGGAAGGACAAGGACCTCGATCCGATCGAGTCGGCGGTCGGCGCGATCGCCCCCGACACCACCGTCGCCTTCTTCGCCCGCGAGGACAGCCGCAACCGTGTGGCCGAGCGCCTACGTGCGCTGGTCCGCGAGGCCGGGGGAGACGTCAGCGCTGAGAACAGCGTCAAGCCGTGGGAGCTGCCGAAGTGGGTGCTCGTCCGCGCCTCGGAGCTCGGAGTCGAGCTCGAGCCCGATGCCGCTCGCGCACTGATTGCCCACGTCGGCGAGCGCCAGCAGCGTCTCCTGCGCGAGCTCGAGAAGCTCGCGGTCGGCGCGGAGGAGGGGGTGGGGCTCGACGTCGCCGCGATCGAGGAGCTGACGGCGCCGTCGGCGGAGCGCAAGGCGTGGGCCGTCGCCGACGCGCTCGTGGCGGGTGACGCCCCGGGGGCAATTCGCGCCTATCTGGCCCTCCGCAACCAGGGCGAGCGAGTGTCCGGGCTGCTGTACTGGATCTCCCAGCGCGTTCGGGTCGCGCACGCGGTGGCGGCGGCGCTCGACGGCGGCGAGCCCCCGGCGCAGATCAAGCGCGGACTGCGGATGCCCTCGCGCGCGGCCGACCGGCTGATCGCCGACGCTCGCCGGGCCGGCTCGGATCGCCTCCGCCAGGCGATCTGCGAGATCGCCGACCTCGAGCTGTCGTCGCGCGGGGGTGGGCACGGTGGCGCGGCAGAGGACACCGCGGCGCTGATCTCGATCGGGCGGATCGCGGCCTGAGCCGCGCCGGCTACGCGCCCCGCTGAAGGCGGGCGGCGCGGGACTTCTTGCGCGCCCCGCTGTTGCGGTGCAGGGCACCGCGCTTGATGGCCTTGTCGATCGTCTTTACGAGCATCCGATGCTCGGTCTGCGCTACCTCGGAGTCGCCTTCGGCGACGGCCCGCTCGAGGCGCCGGAAGTAGGTCTTGATCGAAGACGTATAGCGGCGGTTCTCGAGCCGCTCGCGCTCGGCGCGGAGGATCCGCTTTTTCTGAGAGTGGATGTTGGCCATGACAGCAAACACGCCGCTAAAAGCCCGCGGCGCGGCGCGTACTATAGCGCGCTCGTGTCCGTCGAGAGCACCGCAACGGGGGAGTCGGCCCTGTCTCCGCCGCCGCCGCCACCACCGCCGCCGCGGCGCCGGCTCGCCCTCAGCACGGCGATCTTCGCCCTGGCCACGGCGCTCTCCCGGATCGCCGGTCTCGGGCGCGAGGTGGTGCAGGCGGGCTTCTTCGCCACCTCGGCCGCCGCCTCGGCGTTCACCGTCGCCTCTCAGTTTCCGAACCTGTTCAGCAACCTGTTCTCGCAGGCGGCACTGTCGGCGGCCTTCGTGCCGGTGTTCACGGAGCTCCTGCAGGAGGGGCGAAAGCGGGAGGCGTTCAAGCTGGCCTCGGAGCTGTTCTGGCTGATCCTGGTGGTGCTCGGCGCGCTGACGCTGCTCTGGATGGCGCTCGCCGGCGTGGTCATGCCACTGTTCACCGGCACCCTCAGCCACTCGGCCACCGCGCTCACCGCCGGGCTGTCCCGCGTCCTGTTTCCGGTCGTCCTGCTGTTGAGCTTGACCGGGCTGTTGGTGGGGATCCTGCAGTCCTACGACGAGTTCACCGTTGCGGCGCTCGCCCCCGCGGCGTGGAACGTGGTGATCGTGGTGCTACTGGTGGCCCTGCACGGCCGCTTTCACGGCCAGAACGCCGTCTATGCCTACGCGATCGCCTGGCTGGTGGCCACGGTAGTCCAGCTGCTGATGATCGCCTCCGCGCTGCGCAAGATCGACTTCCGGCCCTCGTTCACGCTCAACTGGAGAGACGCCCGCGTCCGCCAGGTGCTGATCCTGTTCTTGCCGGTGACGATGAGCATCGGGATCATCAACCTCGACGTGTTCCTCAATGCCGGCCTGGGCACGCTGGTCTCCTCCCACGCCCCGGCGGCGATCAACGACGCCTTCCGGATCTACATGCTCCCCCAGGGCATATTCAGCGTCGCGGTCGCGACCGTGCTGTTCCCGACCCTCAGTCGCCTGGCCGCCCGGCGCGACGCGGCCGGCATGCGCCGCACGCTGGGCAACGGCATCCGCCAGATCAACCTGCTGCTGATCCCCTCGGCCACGCTGATGGCGGTGCTGGCGACGCCGATCACCCGGCTGGTCTTCCAGCACGGCCACTTTCACGCCTTCTCCACCCACTTGGTCTCCACGGCGTTGTTCTGGTTCGCCTTCAGCCTGCCGTTCGCGGGGGTCAACCTGCTGTTGAGCCGAACCTTCTTCGCGCTCAAGCGTCCCTGGATCCCGACCAAGCTCGCGGCCATGAACATGGTCGTAGACGTCGTCGTCTCGCTGGCGCTGTTCAAGCCGCTGGGCATCCCCGGCCTGGTGATCGGGACGGTGGCGGCCAACGTGGTCATGACCGCGCTTCAGCTGCGGCGGCTGCGGACCGGATTCAACGGCCGGCTGGAGGGAGCGCAGACGACGATGGTCACCGTGCGCATCCTGATCGCCACGGCGATCATGACGGCGGTCGGCTACCTGCTCTGGAAGGGACTCGACGGAGTCCTGGGCGACTCGGTGATCGCCCAGATCGTCTCGGTCGGGATCGCCGTGGTGGCGGCCGGCGTGCTGTACGCGAGGCTGGTGCTGTTGATGCGGATCCCGGAGGCCCGCCAGATCGAGGCGCTGATCCTCGGGCGCGTGCGGGGTCGCGTAGCATCCTGAGATGGCGCCGACAGGCTTCTATTCGCGGCACTTCTCCCAGCCCCGGCAGGAGCGGGCTTTTCTGAGCGCGGTCGGCTTCACCACTGCCTTCGCCACCGCCCGGGCAGTCACCCACGCTATCCGCGCCCAGCGCGGCCCGTTCAAGAACGTCACCGCCGGGGGTCGTCACATCCACCACAGCACCTTCGGGATCTTCGGCCTGCTGGGGATCGGTTACCTGTGGACCTATCGCGTCGGGATCGGCCTGCGATCGCCCGAGTGGGCCTCGCGCGTAACCGCGACCACGTACGGCATCGCCTCGGCGCTGACGCTCGACGAGTTCGCGCTGTGGCTCGATCTCCACGACGACTACTGGGACGCGCAGGGGCGCAAATCAATTGACGCGGTCGCGCTCTTCGCCGGACTGCTGACGATGGGCGTCGCCGGCCGCGGACTGCTCAACGAGCTCGGTCTGCTGCCGGAGTTCGTCAGCCGCCGAGTTCGCGACGAAGAGCACGCCCGCGCCACCGGCCACGCCGCCGGCTGACCCGCTGCAGCGACCGCCCTACCCTTGATGGTCGCCGATGGCTGACCAGGACCACATTCGCAACTTCTCGATCATCGCCCACATCGACCACGGCAAGTCGACGCTGGCCGACCGGATCCTCGAGCTGACGCACACGGTCGACCCGCGGGCGATGCGGGCCCAGGTGCTCGACTCGATGGATCTCGAGCGCGAGCGCGGGATCACGATCAAGGCTCAGGCGGTGCGCGTGTTCTATGAGTCCGGTAGCGACGGGCAGACCTACCAGCTGCAGCTGATCGATACGCCCGGTCACGTCGACTTCACCTACGAGGTTTCGCGCTCGCTTGCGGCCTGCGAAGGAGCGCTGCTGGTGGTCGATGCCTCGCAGGGCGTCGAGGCGCAGACCGTCGCCAACACGTATCTGGCTGTCGAGTCGGGCCTCGAGCTGATCCCCTGCCTGAACAAGGTCGACCTTCCCGGAGCCGAGCCCGAGCGCGTGGCCGAGGAGGTGGCTGACCTCCTCGGCGAGCCCGCCGATGCGATGCGGCGGATCAGCGCCAAGACCGGCGAGGGGGTGCCCGAGGTGCTCGACGAGCTGATCGCCCGGGTGCCGCCGCCGCACGGCGATCCCGAGGGCGCCCCGCGAGCGCTGATCTTCGACTCCGAGTTCGATCAGTACCGAGGGGTGATCGCCTACGTCCGCGTCGTCGACGGCACCTTCACCAAAGGCGAGGCGATCCGGGCGATGCAGGCCGGCACCGAGGCCGAGATCGACGACATCGGCTTCTTCACACCCCAGATGACCTCGGCGCAGGCGCTGAACGCCGGCGAGGTCGGCTACGTGATCACCGGGATCAAGGACGTCACCCGATTGCGAGTCGGGGACACGCTGACCAGCAAGCGCGAACCGGCGACGGAGCCGCTTCCTGGATATCGCGAGGTCAAGCCGATGGTCTTCTGCGGCTTGTTCCCGATCGTCTCCGACGACTACCCGGACCTGCGTGACGCGCTCGAGAAGCTGACCCTCAACGACGCGGCGCTCTCCTGGGAGCCCGAGACCAGCGACGCGCTCGGGTTCGGATTCCGCTGCGGCTTCCTCGGCCTGCTCCACATGGACATCGTGCGCGAGCGGCTCGAGCGCGAGTACGACCTCGAGCTGCTGGCGACGATGCCGAGCGTCGAGTACGAGGTGACCCTGACCGACGGCAGGGTGCTCCCGGTCCACAGCCCCAACGACATGCCCGACCCTTCGCGTGTGCAAGCGGTGCGTGAGCCGTTCATCCGCGCCTCGATCCTGACCCCGAAGGGGTTCGTGGGTCAGATCATGGAGCTCTGCCAGGAGCGCCGGGGCGAGCACGCCGGGATGCACTACCTCTCGGCGGAGCGCGTGCAGCTCACCTACGACCTGCCGCTGGCCGAGATAGTGCTCGACTTCTTTGACCAGCTCAAGTCCCGCACTCGTGGCTACGGGTCGCTTGACTACGAGCTGATCGGGCTGCGCGAGTCTGACCTCGTCAAGCTCGACATCCTGCTCGCCGGCGAGCCGATCGACGCGCTGTCGATGCTGGTGCACCGCGCCAAGGCCCAGGCGGCGGGACGTACGCTGACCGAAAAGCTGCGCGAGAAGATCCCGCGCCAGCAGTACGACGTCCCGATTCAGGCCGCGATCGGCTCCCGAATCGTGGCCCGTGAGACGATCAAGGCCTACCGCAAGGACGTGATCGCGAAGTGCTACGGAGGCGACATCTCACGCAAGCGCAAGCTGCTCGAGCAGCAGAAGAAGGGCAAGCAGCGGATGAAGCAGGTGGGACGGATCGAAGTACCCCAGGAGGCGTTCCTGGCCGTGCTCGAGCTGGGCGAAAAGGGGTAGGACAGGATGGCGCCGCGCGGCTGAGCGTCAGGCCCAGTAGCCGCCCGGGCCCCGGTGCCGCGGTCCTTCGTAGCGCCTGGCGTACGTCCAGGGCGGCCTCGGCACTCCCGGTCGACCGCCGAGAATCAACACGACGATCATCAACACCGACCACACGATCGTTGCGGCCAGCAGCATCGCCGCCGTGACCGCGACCACGGGGATGGCGAACACCAGCAACATCGGGTTCGAGCGGACCGCCGACAGCGCCCAGCTCGGGACCGTGCGTGGCTGCAGGTGCTGCTGGCGGCGCGGCCGCGGCAGGTCAGCTACGGTCTCGTCGAGTTGGCTGTAGGTTCGCGCCTTGAGCGCGGCGCTGACACGGTGCTCCAGCTCCTCGGAGGCGATCCGGCCCTCGGTCGCCGCCTTGTGCAGGCGGTCCACGACCTGATCCCGCTCAACGTCCGAGGCTCTGAGATCGCCGCGCCGGCTCACCCCCTCGAGGCTAGCGCGCGACCCCGGCGTCCGCAAATGAATTCGCCTGAGCTTGGCCCGGAGCCTCGGGGCGCACGCAGTAGGCACCCTCGGAGAAGCCTTCGCTCTCGATCCCGAGCGCCCAGTTGGAGCGCGAGTAGAGGTTCTCGAGCGCGATCGTGAGCGTCAACTCGACGATCTGGCGCTCGTCGAACTGGGCGCGCAGCCGGGCAAACAGCTCCTCGTCGACCGCGGCCGGCGTCCGCGTCATCGCCTCGGCGTACTCGAGGACCAGACGCTCGCGCTCCTCGAAGCGCTCTGACTCGCGCCAGCGGCTGAGATCTCGCAGCTGCTCCTCCGCGGCACCAGACTGGAGAGCGAGCTTGGAGCCGAAGTCAAGGCACCACTCGCAGCCGATGAGCTGCGCCGAGCGGAGCATCGCCAGTTGCTTTAGGCGCTTGTCGACTGATTTGGCGTAGCGCTCGGAAGCGAGCGAGAGCGCGCCGTATCCGACCAGCAGCGGTCGGTGGTGGGCGATGATCTCGGTCGGCTCGAGCGTCGTGCCGTACATCCGCCTGGCCGCGGCGTACGTGAGCCGGCGAACGAGGTCGATGCCGCGGGGTGCGGCGGGCTTCAGACGTGCCATCAGGTACTCCTTTTCAGTCCTGTTGGTGTAGTGCGACGGAGGCCACCGCGGCCGCGACAAGCGCCAGCTCGACCGCAAAGCCGCCCAGGCTGGCGATGTTGTCGGACGTCGAGAACGCGCCCGTGGTGGTCAGGTGGTAGGCGAAATGGGGAAGCTGCGCCGCCAGGAACGCCGCTCCAGCCACCAGCATCAGGCGGCGCTCGAACCAGATAGCGGCGCACACCAGCAGCACGGCGAACCCGAGCTCGGTGGCCGCGAAGTCCCGGACGAGGTGCTCGTCGTAGGACCCGAGCGCCGCCACCCAATGGTGACCGCCGCCGGGAAACGAGGTGTAGAACCCGCGCGGCGCGAGCAGCCCCCAGATCCCGATCTCGGCCTGCACGGCGGCTACGAGCACGACGCCGGCGCGGGGGAGCGGGGCCCGCACGGCCATGCCTCTGCGCCCGTGGCCCACGCTGGCGGTCATGCGACGGCAGTCCCTTCGCGTTCGGGCCTGCGGGCGGCGATTAGGGCCAGCCGGCTGGCCTGCACAGCGCTCGCCCACGCGATCTCCGATAAGCACCCAGGCGCCGCAACCATGTCACCGACAACAAATACACCGTCGCCGCAGTCGATCGCCGGCCGGTCGCGCCAAGTCTTG
>JBPCQU010000238.1:0-3108 GCA_050997795.1 Solirubrobacteraceae bacterium
CAGGAGGCGCTCCAGGCCGCGCAGCAGCTCGCCGACGGACGCCACAACCCGCAGACGACGCCCGAGCACCTGCTCGCGGTTTTGCTCGAGCCGGGTTCCCCGGCGGGCGGGGCCCAAGGCCCTAGTCCGGTGGCCGGCGTCGTCGTACCCGTACTGCGCAAGCTCGGCGTCGAGCCGGCCGCGGTGCGCCAGTCCGTGGGCCAGGCACTCGAGGCGCTGCCCAAGCTGACGACCGCCGGCGGGGGCGAAGACTCGGCCGGGGGGTCCGGAGAGCTCGTCCAGATCCTGCGCGCCGCCGAGCGCGAGATGCGTGACCTGCACGACGAGTACGTCTCCACCGAGCACCTCTTGCTGGCGCTCGCGTCCCATCCCGGCCCGGCGGGCGACGCGCTGCGCTCGGCGGGCGCGACCCGCGAGGAGCTGATCCGCGCCTTGAGCGAGGTTCGGGGCTCGCACCGCGTGACCGACCAGAACCCCGAGGACAAGTTCCAGGCGCTCGAGAAGTACGGACGTGACTTGACCGAGGCCGCCGCGCAGGGCAAGCTCGATCCGGTCATCGGCCGCGATGACGAGATCAGGCGCGTGATCCAGGTCCTGTCGCGCCGCACGAAGAACAACCCGGTGCTGATCGGAGAGCCGGGAGTCGGCAAGACCGCGATCGCCGAAGGGCTCGCCCAGAGAATTGTCTCCGGCGACGTGCCCGAGGGGCTGCGTGACCGCCGCGTGGTCGCGCTCGATATCGGCGCCCTGATCGCGGGCTCTAAGTACCGGGGTGAGTTTGAGGACCGGCTCAAGGCCGTGCTGAAGGAGATCGCCGACGCCGACGGGACGATCATCCTGTTCATCGACGAGCTCCACACGATCGTCGGCGCTGGCGCCGCCGAAGGCGCTGTCGACGCCGCCAACCTGCTCAAGCCGATGCTGGCGCGCGGCGAGCTGCGCGCGGTCGGCGCCACCACGCTCGACGAGTACCGCAAGCACGTCGAGAAGGACGCCGCGCTCGAGCGGCGCTTCCAGCCCGTGTACGTCGGCGAGCCGAGCGTGGAGGACACGATCGCCATCCTGCGCGGGCTCAAGGAGCGCTACCAGGTGCACCACAAGGTCCGGATCCAGGATTCGGCACTGGTGGCGGCCGCGACTTTGAGCCACCGTTACATCGCCGACCGCTTCCTGCCCGACAAGGCGATCGACCTGGTGGACGAGGCCGCTTCGCGGATCCGGATGGAGATCGACTCAAAGCCGACCGAGATCGACGAGGTCGACCGCCACATCATGCAACTCGAGATCGAGCTCCAGTCGCTCGGCGAGGATGATGACCCGGGCACGTCCGCGCGGCGCGAGCAGCTCGAGCGAGCACTCGCCGAGGAGCGCGAGACCTCGGCCGGGATGCACGCCGAGTGGCAGCGCGAGAAGGAGACGCTCGGCGCGGTGGCCGACATCCAGGAGCAGCTCGAGCAGGCCAAGGTCGAGCTCGAGCGCGCCCAGCGCGAGTCTGACCTCGGTCGTGCGGCCGAGCTTCAGTACGGCACGATCCCCGAGCTGGAGAAGAAGCTCGGGGAGGCCGAGTCGGCTGAGGAAGCGGTGTCGGGATCGGTCGGCGTAGCGGGCGGCCCGAAGTTCCTCAAGGACGTGGTCGACGCCGAGGACGTGGCCGAGATCGTCGCCAAGTGGACCGGCGTGCCGGTGACCCGCCTGCTGGAGGGCGAGATCGAGAAGCTCGTCCACATGGAGGAACGGCTGCACCAGCGCGTGATCGGCCAGGACGAGGCCGTGGACGCCGTCGCCGCCGCGCTGCGGCGATCGCGCGCCGGGCTTCAGGACCCCGACCGCCCGATCGGAACGTTCCTGTTCCTCGGCCCGACCGGAGTCGGCAAGACCGAGGTGGCGCGGGCGCTGGCCGAGTTCATGTTCGATTCGCAGGAGGCGATGGTCAGGATCGACATGTCGGAGTACATGGAGAAGCACTCGGTGTCGAGGCTCGTGGGCGCGCCCCCCGGGTATGTCGGCTATGAGGAGGGCGGCCAGCTGACCGAGGCGGTCCGCCGCCGGCCCTACTCGGTGGTGCTGCTCGACGAGATCGAGAAGGCCCATCCGGACGTGTTCAACGCGCTTCTGCAGGTGATGGATGACGGACGCCTCACCGATGGCCAGGGCCGGACCGTGTCCTTCAAGAACACGGTCCTGATCATGACCTCCAACATTCCGGGCGGACGGGCGGGGGTCGAGGCCCACTTCCGGCCCGAGTTCGTCAACCGGCTCGATGACATCGTCGAGTTCGACCCGTTGAGTCGCGAGCAGATTGGCGCGATCGTCGACCTCCAGGTCGCGAGCGTCGCAGCGAGGGTGCGCGAGCGAGAGATCGAAATCTCGCTGTCAGACGACGCCCGCGAGCTGATCGGAAACCTCGGCTATGACCCGACCTACGGGGCGCGGCCGCTCAAGCGCGTGATCCAGAAGCGGCTCGTGGACCCGCTCGCGCTGGGGATCCTCGAGGGGCGGTTTGTCCCCGGCGACGCGGTGCGGGTCGACGCCGGGCGTGAGCAGGCAAGCGGCGAGCTCGTGCTCGAGCGTGCCGAGGCGCCCGCCCACGCGTAGGAGCGGCCCTCTGCGCCGGCGCTTAGGAACGGCCGGCGCGGATAGCGTACTTGGTAGAAGTGGCCTTTCACCACCGCCGAGAAGGAGGGACCACGTGCCGACCTACATCATGCTGACGACGCTCACTCCGGAGGGAGTGCAGACGATCAAGAACAACCCGTCCCGGATCCGGGAGGTCAACAAGGAGATCGAGCAACTGGGTGCGACGGTTAAAGGCCAGTGGGCGACGCTGGGCCAGTTCGACTTCGTCAACGTGATCGAGGCCCCCGACGAGCAGACGATCGCCCGCGTGTCACTCGAGCTGGGCTCACGCGGGACCGGCAAGTACGAGACCCTGGTGGCGATCCCGATCGACGACTTCATCGGCGCGATCTGACCCCCCGCGCCCTGGTCCTCGGCGCCGGCGCGCGCGAGCACGCGCTCGTGCACGCGTTGCTGCGCTCCCCGCGCGGCCCCGAAGTGCTGTGCGCGCCGGCCAACGCCGGCATCGCGGCCGACGTTGAGGTGCCCGAC
>JBPCQU010000247.1:0-2843 GCA_050997795.1 Solirubrobacteraceae bacterium
AAGTCGGGCAAATCCTCAACCGGATGTCTAGGTTGCCTGGACGGGCGCTAAAGGATCAAGCTCCGGCGGCCGATCATTGGACAACGAGAACCCAAGAATGACGGAGGGGCCCGCCCTTAAGAACGAACCCCTCCGCGGCGTGATTAGCCGCACCTGTAGTGCATGGAGCCTCCTTTCGGGGGCCTGTACTAGGTGCACCGGGTTACCGGCAGCGTGGCGCCCAGGTCTGCAGCCTGGCGTCGCGTTTGCCTAGATTTCCCGTGCAAATACGCACGGTAACGCCCAATCGGCCCCGCGTCCAGCGGCCCGGGCGAGATGTTGCGCCCGCGACGCGGCTAGGTTGCGATTAAAAGGGTTAGGCCACTTCGAGGAGCATTGGCGCGTCGGCCTCGAGCCGCGCGCGCAGGCGGCGCCTGAGCTTGCCGTGGATCTGACAGACGCGGCTCTCGGAGACGCCAAGCACCTCACTGGCCTCGCGCAGCGTCAGATCGCCCACGTGCAGGAGGATCGCCACGCGTTGCTCGCGCGGCGGCAGGTCGTCGAAAACGAAGCGAAGGCGGGCGAGCGCGCTCTCGCGCATCGCCATGTAATCCGGGTCTGAGGCCCGGTCGGCGCTGGCCAGGGTGTCCATCAGCTCGATCGGGCTCCCATCGTTGCTCAGCACAAGCGTGTTGAGCGATCCGAGCGAGAGACGCCCGGTTTGCTTGATCTGCTGCAATGTTCGTTCTCGCTGGTTGACCGCGAGCGAGTCCGAGACGTATCGGCGCCGCGGCCGTTCGATGGACCGCAATTGACCGCTGTTGTTTGGTCCGTAGGGCTACGGATCTCGAGTGTCCCTCTCCCCCCTCCTCCAAGGCTACGACCACGTACTGCTGGATCTGGACGGCTGCGTCTGGATCCAGGACACCGTGATCCCCGGCTCGCCTGAGGCTCTGTCAGAGCTGCGTGCCGCCGGCAAGTCGCTCGCGTTCTTGACCAACGACGGCCGCCGCTCCCCCGAGGAATACGTCCGAAAGCTGTGGTCGCTCGGACTCCGGGCGTCGCTGGAGGAGATCGTCACTGTCGGTGCCGCGATCCAGTTCGAGCTCGCCGGCCGGCTCCCGGGGGCGACGGCCTACGTGATCGGGTCCGATGCGATCTTTCGCCACGTGGCCGAATCCGGCCACCGGATCGTCAACGGAACCGATCGTGCTACCGCCGCGGACATCGTGGTGGTCGCCGGCCACGACGAATTCTGCTTCGCCGAGCTGCGGGACGCCACGCAGGCGGTGCTCGCCGGCGCCGAGATCGTCGCCGGAGGGCGCGACCGAACCTTCCCGGCGGCCGACGGGCGGTGGCCGGGCACGGGCGCTCTGGTCGCCGCGCTCGAATACGCCACCGAGCGGACCGCCCGCGTAGTCGGCAAGCCCGACGCGTTGATCTTCACCACGGCGCTCGATCGGCTCGGTCTCGGTCGCGCGCTGATGATCGGCGACCGGATCGACTCCGATCTGCTGGGCGCGGCCGCGGCCGGGATCGACGGCGCGATCGTGCTCAGCGGAGTGACGAGCCGCGAGCAGGCACAGAGTGCCATGGACCCGGCCCCGGTCGCGATCGCCGACGACCTGCGCGCGCTGGTGCTCGGATGACGCTCGCTTTGATCGTCAACCCATCGGCCGGCGGCGGCAAGGCCGGGCGGACGCTGGGCGACGTGCGGGCAGAGCTGACCCGCCTTGGCCTCGAGCACCACGCCGAGCTGACCCGGAGCCTCGACCACGCCCGCGAGCTCGCGCGCCAAGCCGCCGCTGCGGGCGAGACGGCCGTCGCGTTCGGCGGTGATGGCTTGGTCGGCGCCGTGGCCGAGGCGCTGAGCGGGTGCGACGGCGTCCTCGGCGTGCTCCCCGGGGGCCGGGGCAACGATTTCGCGCGTACGCTCGGGATTCCGCGCCAGCCCGTCCCGGCCTGTGAGGTGCTCCGTATCGGTGTCGCGCGCTCGCTCGATCTAGGCGACGTCGACTCCCACGCCTACGTAGGAATCGCGAGCTGTGGCTTTGATTCGGTGGCCAACCGGATCGCGAACGAGACCCGGCTCGTCCGCGGGAACCTCGTCTACGCCTATGGTCTGCTGCGCGCCTTGGTGAGCTGGAAGCCGGCCACGTTCACGATCGAGCTGGACGGCGGCGAGGTGCGGACCGTTCATGGCTACTCAGTCGCAGCCGCCAACTCGAAGTTCTTCGGCGGCGGAATGATGCTCGCGCCCGATGCCTCGCTGCAGGACGGGCTGCTCGAGATCGTGATCATCGGCGACGCGCCCAGGCTGCGTTACCTGGTCCTGGCGCCGACCGTGTTCCGGGGCGAGCACGTGGGCCAGCCCAACGTGGAGGTGATCCGCAGCTCGTCGGTCCGGATCAGCGCCTCCCGGGAGTTCACGCTGTACGCCGACGGGGACCCAATCGCGGAGCTGCCGGTCACGGTCACAGCGAGGCCGGCCGCGGTACGAACGATCGTGCCGGCATTCCGGTGAGGGCGTTGGATGCGAAAGTCGTCGCTGCGCGCGCCGTCGGCGCGCTGGCGCGTCGCGCCGGTCGAGGCGGCGGGACGAGCCTTCCCGGCAAGCTGTTGACGAGGCTCGAGCCCAACGCGATCGACCTCTTGTCGGGACGACTCCGCGGCGGGACCGCGGTGATCTCGGCGACCAACGGCAAGACGACCACGGCGGCGATGGCCGCCTCGGTGTTGGAACGGTCGGGGATCGAGCTCGTCCACAACGGCGCCGGCGCGAACATGGCGGGAGGCGTGGCCTCGACGCTGCTGGAGGCAGCGCGCCCCGGCGGGAAGATCGACGGCGAGCTGGGCCTGTTCGA
>JBPCQU010000251.1:0-4681 GCA_050997795.1 Solirubrobacteraceae bacterium
CCTGAAGCCGACCCTCTCGTAGGACCTGATCGCCGCGGCGTTGCCGGCCGCCGGATCGATGGTGATCCGATGGTGGCCGCGATCTTCGACCAGGTGGCGAACGGTCCGCCTCAGCGCCTCGGCCCCCAGGCCGCGACCGTGCAGCGCGGGGTCGAGGAACAAGTCGATCGTGGCGTGGCGGTAGCGGGGCTCGGGCTCCTCCCAGAACTGGATCAGCCCGGCGACCGCGCCGTCGACCTCGATCGTCCAGCGGGTCGCCTCGGGCTCGTCCCAAGGGAAGCTCTCGTCGGGACTTGCCCACCAGCGTCTGACCTCGTCGGTGCGGTGGATGCGCGTCAGCTCAGCGGCATCCTCGGCGACCAGGGGTCTAAGCCTGACGCGATCGCGAGGCTGTCTGCGCGCGCCGGGCACGATCGTGATTGTCGCGCCAACGGGAGCCGTGGGACGAGCGGCCCAAATAGATGTAGTCCGTCGCGCCCGCCCTAGGTCGCTCGACGGGCTGACATAGGATGGCTCGGCGATGGCGCGTTCGTACACCCGCGGACTCCACGAGCTGGGAAGCTCCCTCTACGCCTACCTGCAGCCCGACGGCGGCTGGGGTCAGAGCAACGCCGGGCTGGTGTGCGACGGCGAGCATAGCCTCCTGATCGACACGCTGTTCGACCTGCGGCTGACCGAGCGGATGCTGACCGAGATGCGGCGCGCCGCGCCCGCTGCGGCCCGGATCGACACGCTCGTCAACACGCACGCCAACGGCGACCACTGCTACGGCAACGAGCTTTTGGGCGACGCGCGGATCGTCGCCTCCGGGCGCACGGCAGCCGAGATGTCCGAGCTGCCGCCGGCCGCCTTCGCCGCACTCGTGGAGCAGGCGCCGAACATGGGCGAGGTCGGTGCCTTCTTCCTGCGCTGCTTCGGCGAGTTCGACTTCAAGGGGATCGAGCTCGTGCTCCCGACCGAGACCTTCGATGATGAGTTGACGCTGCGCGTGGGCGCCAAGGAGGTGCGGCTGATCGAGGTCGGGCCCGCACATACCCGCGGCGACACGCTCGCCTTTCTGCCCGCCGAGCGGGTCCTCTTCTCGGGCGACATCCTGTTCCACGGCGGCCATCCGATCGCCTGGGCAGGCCCAGTGTCCAACTGGGTCAGCGCCTGCGACCGGATCCTCGGGATGGACGTCGACGTGATCGTCCCGGGCCACGGACCGCTCGCCGACAAGCACGCGGTGAGCGAGCTCAAGGCGTATTTCGAGTACCTCTACGAGCAGGCCCGCGCGCGCCACGCGGATGGCCTGGGACCCGTCCGGGCGGCGCGCTCGATCTCACTCGACCGCTGGGCGCAGTGGGGTGAGCACGAGCGGCTGGCGGTCAACGTGGCGACGATCTACCGCGAGCTGGATGGAGTCCAGGAGCCGGCGAATCCGCTGGAGGCGTTCCAGCTGATGGCCGAGCTCGCCCGCGAGGGGTGACCGGAGCGGCCCGTGCGATCGGCGACCTCAAGCCCCGACGCCGCAGCCGCGCTCGACGGTGCCGATCCGCTGCGCCACTTCCGCGATCGGTTCGTCACCGCCGCCGACGATCCGATCTACCTGGACGGCAACTCACTCGGCCGGCTGCCGCTCGATACGCCGGCGAAGCTCGAGCAGGTCCTGCGCAACGGGTGGGGCTCGCGCATGATCCGCGCCTGGAGCGAGGGCTGGCTCGAGCTGCCGCTGCGGATCGGTGACCGGATCGGAGCCGAGCTGCTGGGGGCGGGCGCGGGTCAGGTAGCGGTCGCCGACTCGACCACCGTCTGCCTCTACAAGCTGGCCAGCGCGGCGATCGCAGCGCGTCCGGGCCGCCGCGAGATCGTCACCGACCGATACAACTTCCCCACCGACCGATACGTGCTCGAGAGTCTGGCCGCCGACCGCAGGCTGACGATCCGCTGGATCGAGGCCGACCCCGGCGCGGGGCCGACGCCCGGCGACGTGGCGGCGGTCACCGGGCCCGACACGGCGCTAGTCGCGCTCTCGCACGTCGCCTACCGCTCCGCATTCGTGCTCGACATGCCCGCAATCACCGAGGTGGCCCACGAGGCCGGGGCGCTCGCGCTCTGGGACGTCTGCCACAGCGTCGGCGCGCTCCCGGTGACGCTCGACTCAAGCGGCGCCGATCTCGCGGTCGGGTGTACCTACAAGTACCTCAGCGGGGGCCCCGGCGCGCCGGCCTTCCTGTATGTGCGCTCCGAGCACCAGGGCCACCTGCGCCAGCCGATCTGGGGCTGGCTGGGGCGGACTGATCCCTTCGAGATGGCGCAGGGTTACGAGCCCGGCGCGGGGGTCGGCGCGATGCTGTCGGGGACCCCGCCCGTGCTCGCTCTGACCGCCGTCGCCGCCGGAGTCGAGCTCGTGCTCGAAGCGGGGATCGTGGCGATCCGCGACAAGGCGATCGCCCTCACCGAGTACGCGATCGCGCTGAGCGACGAGTGGCTGGCGCCGCTCGGGGTGACGCTCGGCTCTCCCCGCGACGGCGCTCGGCGCGGAGCCCACGTCGCGCTCGTGCACCCCGAGGCGCGCGGGCTGTGCCGGCGGCTGCTCGAGGCTGGCGTGATCGTCGACTTCCGGCCACCGGACGCGATCCGCGTCGGGCTGGCGCCACTCAGCACCAGCTTCGCCGACGTCCGCGACGGGCTTGCCCGGCTGCGCGAGCTGCTGCGAGCCGCTTGACGGAGCGCGTAGCTGTACCTAGGGGAATAGATCGATGCCAGGCGGGCGGCTCCGACGGCGTGGCCGCCCCTATGGCGTGATCACGCGCACTTCGACGCCGGGAAGCCCGCGCAGGCGGCGCGCCTGCGGATGCCGGGCGGAACCCAGGGCGACGTGCCTCGCGGGGAGCAAGACGAGCTCGATCGCCCGCTCTGAGACGAACCGCGGCAGCGCCGGCTCGCGTGCTTCTGAGAGCAGCTCGAACCGCGCCGGGACGCCCAGCTCCGCGACGGCGCGCCCGAGGTCAGCGGCGACCTGGTCACGAACCGTTTCGTTGTACGCAGCGGGCGAGACGCCGCCGCAGCACGTCCGCGTGGCCTGCGGTGCGACAGCGACCACCGTCAGCTCGGCTTGGAGCTCGCCGGCGAGGGCCGCGGCGCGACCCAGAGCAGCCTCGCCGGCTCGGCCGGACTCGAGCAGCACCGCGATCCTGGCCACGCGATCGGCGCTCGGCTGCGCCTCCGGAGTCCCGACGCTCACTCCCGGCGCCTCATTCGCGGTCGAGCTGGAAAGCATGCTCCTCCCAGTCACCGAAGCGACGATAGCCGACCTCGGAGTAGATCTTGTTCGAGGTGGGATTGTCGAGGTCGGTGAACAGCATGCACGAGCGCGCACCGTGGGCGAGCGCTCGCCGGCTCACCTCGGCCACCGCCATCCCCGCATAACCATGCCGGCGCCGCCGGAGCGGTGTGTACACCGGACCGATCCGCACGACCCCGGCGACCGAGGGAGAGATCGCGACCACCGACGCCGGGCCGTCATCGTCCCAGACGAACAGGCCATTCTGGTCAAGTCGCGCCTCGACGTTGGCCGCCGCCCGGGCGCCCCCCACCGACCCCGCTTCCTCGGCGAACGCCCGCCACCACTCGATCAGGAGCTGCCGCTCTGAGCGCTGGCCGAGCCGGAGGCTCCCCGCCGGCGGGCGCGGCGGGTCCACCACCCGCTCCAGCGCGTGCATCGCCATGCTCCTCGTGCGGCGGGTGATGCCACCCGTCCGCGCGCGCCAGCCGTCGGCGAGCGCGCGCGCCGTCGCCGGGTTTGCGTTGGCCCCCGGCAGCGCGGGGTCGTCGGCGAGCCAGGCCTCGAGCAGCTCCTCGGCGGCGCCCGGCGCAAGCTCGCTCGCGAGCATCGCGAATGGCGGCGTGCGCAGCGCGGCGGCCGTCACGCTGCCAGCGCCATCGAGCGCGTAGGCGAATAGCGGACCGACGTCGTCGAAGCCTCCGTCGAGCACGCTCAGCAGCACCGTGGCGAGCACATTGCACTCCGGCCGCCGCTCGAGAAAGGCCCACGCGCGGTCGCGGAACTCGCTGGCGTCACGGGTCAGGACGAAGCTCATCGCGCCGTCATGGCAGCGGCGCTCCCGCCAGCGCCGCCACCACGCCAAGCGCCGCTGCGGCCAGCAGGGTTTGCACCACTCCACGCCGGAGCGCCAGCAGCGCCAGTCCGGCGGCGGCCAGGATCGCGAACTGCCACCCTTCATCGAGCGCCGCCGCAAGGGTTATCGCGGCCCCGAAGATGGCCCCGATCGCCGCCGGGGCGGCCCCGTCGAGGAACGCGCGCGGATTCGGGCTGACCCGCAGCTGCTCGAACCGGCGCCCGCCCGCGAGGATGAAGCAAAACGACGGCGCGAACGCGATCCCCGCCGCGAGCAGTCCACCGCCGACGCCACCCGCGGCGTACCCGACCGCCGCCACCGTCGCCACCACCGGTCCGGGCGTGACCTGCCCGAGTGCGACGGCGGTCAGGAACTGGCTGTTGGTCATCCAGTGGTGAACGTGCACCGCGTCCCCCTGCATCAGCGGGATGATCACGAACCCGCCCCCGAACGAGAGCGCCCCGACCTTGAGCGCCGTCCACGCCAGCGCTCCGACCCCGCCTGACGCCGCCAGGTGCGGAGTCAGTGCACCAAGCCCCCCGAGCAGATGGCTTCCGGGG
>JBPCQU010000004.1:0-3632 GCA_050997795.1 Solirubrobacteraceae bacterium
TTGCGGTCGGGCTCGCGCGCGGGGCGTCGATCATGCGCGCCAGCGCCGTCGATCAGCCGGCGATGGTCGCGAAGTCGCACCCCCGCCGGCTGGGCATCGGGCAGCGGCACGCCGCCGCGGGGAGCGCTGGGTGGGAGACGAGGCGGCCGAGGACCCTTCCCGCCGCCGTCCTCTGAGTCTGAATCGGGTCTCCCGGGCGGCGAGGTGTTCCGGCCGAGAAGAACCGGCAGGAACGCCACCAGCAAGACGATCACGAGGTACAGCAGCCCAGCAAGGTCTATGCCGCCGAAGTGCGATCTACCGGGCATGAAGAGAAGTTACCGCGCGATCCACGGCGCGCGCCTCGCAGCGACCCTCACCTGGGGCAACCGACACAGCAGCGCGTCGGGCTGAGGCGAGAACGAAGGCGTGGACGACGGCGGAGTCGAACTGGACGTCGGCGCAGGTCAGCAATTCGGCGACGGCGTGCTCGTGTTCACGCACGGGCGCATGTGCGCTCTCGCCCGTCATGGCCACATACGCCTCGGCCACAGCCAGGATCCGAGCCTCCAAGGGGATCTCCTCGCCGCGAAGGCCTCGGGGGTATCCGCCGCCGTCCACGCGCTCGCGTCGACTCAAGATCCAGTCCCGGATGTCGTCAAAGCTGGTGTCGCTGAGCAGGGCAGCCCCGAGCGCGGGCTGACGACGGACCTCGGTCCACTCCTCGCGCGTGAGCGGGCCGCGCTTGTTGAGGATCTCGGACGGAATCTGATCGCGCCCCACGTCGCAGATCATCGCCGCCAGCCTGACTCTCGCGATCCGCGCCTCGCCAAGCCCAAGCTCGCGAGCCGTGAGCTCGGCGAGATGCCCCACCAGCCGACGCCCGCGGGGGCGGTACCCGATTGTTCCAAGCTCGCCCCGCTCTGCCCCGCATCCGTCGCACACGAGCACCAGGCGCAACTGGCCTGAGCCCCGCACATACCGAGACGCGCCGGTGTGCGGCCCCAGGTGGTCACAGGCCATACGCCTTCCTCGCTCCGCGGTGTCCACGACTCGCGAAAACAGCCAAACACTGGACGGATGTGCACCCGTCCGCGCCTAGGTCATCAGCACGGCACCTGGGTTGAGCAGGTTGTCCGGGTCAAGCCCGCGCTTGATCGCCCGCATCGCCGTAACCTCGGCCACGCCCCGGGCGCGTTCGAGCCAACGCGCCTTCGTGATCCCGACGCCGTGCTCGGCGCTGATCGTCCCCCCGCAGTCGAGCGCGAGCTCGAGCACCGCGTCGTCGACGCGCGTGTCCTCCGCTTCGATCCCGAGCACGTTTACGTGGACGTTTCCATCGCCGAGATGGCCGAACAAGATCGCGCGCTCGCCGCCGGCGGCCGCGACCGCGTCCGGGACCTGCTCGAGGAACCGGCTGAGCTCGTGAAGCGGTACGCCGACATCGAGCTTGTGCGGGATCCCAGCCGCGTTGATCGCCTCAGAGTGGCCCTCGCGCAATGCCCACAGGCGCTCGCGGCTGGTGGTGTCGTCGGCCACCAGCGCGTCCTCGATGCCCGCGCGCTCTAGGGCCTCCGCGAGCTCGTCGGTCGGGTCCGACCGCGCCGCACATTCGGCCAACACGTAGAACGGTGCTCGCGCGCGCAGAGGTGACTCGCGCCGCTGGTGATCGAGAACGAGTTGAAGGCCCTCGTCGAGGAAGAAGTCGCAGCTCTCCAGGGACGCGGCGTGGGCCCGCAAGTTCGCGAACAGCTCGGCCGCCTCGCCCGCTGAGCCCAGCGGCACTAGCGCGGCGACCCGGCTGCCCAGCAGCGGCGCGAGCTTCCAACGCACCCGGGTGACGATGCCGAGCGTGCCCTCCGAGCCGACGAGCAGCATTGGCAGGTCGTAGCCGGCGTTGTCCTTGGTCAGCCCGTCAAGCCGCGAGACGACTGAGCCGTCGGCCAGCACCGCCTCCAGTCCCGCCACGTGAGCGCGCGCTGTGCCATGGCGCAGCGCCCGGGCGCCCCCGGCATCGCAGGCCACCACCCCGCCGATCGTGCACGAATCCCGGGCGGCGAAGTCCAGCGCAGCGTCCTCCCCAGCCTTGCCCGCTGCCGCCTGGAGCGCCGCCAGCGTCGCCCCGGCGCCGACCGTCACCTGCCCAACGGTTTTGTCGACCGGACCGACCTCGTTGAGTCCCTGAAGCGAGATCACGACCTCGCCGGTCCGAGGCACGCTGGCCCCGACCAGGCCGGTGTTTCCACCCTGCGGGACCACCGCGGCCCCAAGGCGTGCGCAAGCTGCCATCACGCCGGCGACCTCGGCGGTGCTCTGGGGACGGACGACGAGCCGGGCGGCCCCCCCGTACCGGCCAGTCCAGTCGCGTTCGTAGGAGGACTTGACGTCTGGATCGCTGAGCACGTTCTTACCGCCGACGACCTTCTCGACCGCTTGCTCGAGCTCCATGGCCAGAGGACACTAGCCTGAGGAGGACCTACGCGAACAGAGGAGACGAGCGCCGATGGGTTCCAGCCACGAAACGATCTTCACGATGGAGGCCACGCCGGTCAAGTACGGCGCCGGCGCTTCGCAAGAAGCCGGTTGGGAGCTCAAACGGCTGGGGGTAAAGCGCGCGATGCTCGTCACCGATCCCGGCGTCGCCAAGCTCGGGCATCCCGAACGAATCAAGGCCCTTATCGAGGCCGAGGGAATCGAGGTCGTGGTTTATGACCGCGCCCGCGTCGAGCCGACGATCGACTCGTTTCAGGATGCCGCGGACTTTGCCATCGAGCATGAGGTCGACGGCTTCGTGTCCGTCGGCGGCGGCTCGAGCATGGATACAGCCAAGGTCGCGAACCTGGTTTCCACGCACCCGGCTCCGGTGATGGACTATGTCAATCCGCCGGTCGGAGAGGGCAAGAAGCCACCGTCACCGTTGCGGGCGCACCTCGCGATCCCGACCACCTCCGGCACCGGCTCGGAGGCGACCACCGTGGCCGTGCTCGACATCCCCGACATCAAGGTCAAGACGGGGATCTCGCACCGTTATCTACGCGCGACCCAGGCGATCGTGGATCCGGAGATGACGCGTTCACTGCCGGCTGAAGTGACGTCCTCGACCGGGCTGGACGTGGTTTGCCACGCCGCGGAGTCGTTTCTGTCCAAGCCGTTCGACACGCGGGCGCGGCCTGATTCGCCCGACGACCGGCCGCCCTACCAGGGCTCCAATCCGGTCGCGGACGTCTGGTCGGCCAAGGCGCTCGAGTTCGGTGGCCGCTACCTGCGCCGCGCGGTCGCCGATGCCGACGACGTGCAAGCGCGCGGCTACATGATGCTCGCGGCGACGATGGCCGGCGTCGGCTTCGGCTCCGCCGGCGTGCACATACCGCACCCGTGCGCGTATCCGATCGCCAGCCTCAAGCACGAGTACCAACCGCCTGGCTACCCGAAAGACCACCCCTTCGTCCCCCACGGTCACTCGGTGATCGTCACGGCCCCGGCGGCGTTTCGCTTCACCTACGACGCGATGCCCGAGCGCCACAATCAGGTCGCCGAGCTGCTGGCCGGCGAGCCGATCACCGACGCCGGCCCCGACACGCTTCCCGAAATCCTGCGACAGCTGATGCGAGACGTCGACGCACCCCGCGGCGTGGCCGAGCTCGGCTATGTCG